>DNZB01000025.1:0-120 GCA_003506635.1 Parvularcula sp. | reverse complement strand
GGCCCTTGGGGCGGCGCCCTCACTCCCGGCCCCTCTCCCGCTATCGCGGGCGAGGGGAGAAGATGAGCCGTTCGCCTTTGCCGGGGCCTTGTCCAGATCGCCGGCGCTCTCGCCGTCGCC
>DNZB01000054.1:2585-5824 GCA_003506635.1 Parvularcula sp. | reverse complement strand
GTTGTTGAACGAATATTCGCCGATGGCGTCATTATTCGTAAACAGCATCGCGATGACATCGGACATGCCCTCGCCAAGCGCGCCGGCGACATTGCCCGACATGCCCCCGACGATCCGCCAGGTCAGCCCGTGCCCATATTCGTGATAGACGACATCGCCGTCGAGCGAGCTGTCACGGTCAGGGTTCGGCGCGGTCCACAAGAACATCTGCATGCGCGGACTGGAGCCGTCAGCGGGGGTTGCGAAATTGGCGTTATTGGTTCCAGAGCCGTCTTGTGTTTCGGCGAGAACGACGTCGTTTCCAAGCCCGCCGAGACCGCCATTGGCGACCTGGAAATTCCGAAACGCCTCAGTGAACCCTGCCGTATAGAGGCGGTCGTGCGCGATATTGTTCTGGTAGAAGAGGTTTTGCACCGACACTGCGATATTGGCGGTCGTCGTCGGCGCCTGCGTCAGGGTCGCCGTAGCGAGAAAGGCGCCGCTGGTCACCGACGAACCGCCAGCGTCCGGAAGGTTGTTGGCGTCGGCGTCGCGATAGGCGCGGACGTTGCAGCCGCTGATATTGTTCGTGTTCTGCGTCAGGCTGTTAAGCCAGCGCGGCGCAGAACCGCCCGTGCAGGTTGACGTGTTGGGGCCGTTGACGATGACTTGTCCGCCGACGCCCGGGTGAATGAGAAAGACCCGGTAGCTGTCGGAAGCCGTGCGCTGTTCCACCGACCGGACTTTGCCCACGCTGTCGATCAGCGTGTGATAAAGCATGTTGTCCGAATCGCGCCAGGTTTCGACCAGAAAGCCGACCGACGCCTGGCCGAGCTTGTCTGCAATGACCACGCGCTCGACCGTCGGCGCTCGCAGGAAGTAGGCGTTGTCGGACGCGGTCGAGACAAATCCGTTTTGAGCGGCGATCGCCGGCCGCGGCGCCGTTGGGCCGAAGACATGATCCGTTGCGATTGCGAGCGCGTCTGTTTCACCGATAAGGGGTCGCCGCAGCCGCGTCGATTTGAAGCGCGTCAACCGATCGATCATGTGCGCAAGGCGTCCATCGGCGGCGAAAGCCGCACGGACATAGCCGCCTTGAACGCGCATTCCGGAAAGCCGCTGTTCGAACTCGACATGGCGCACGCCAGCCGGCGCAAAATGGTCAAGCACCTGCGGGCCCATCGTTGCAAGCGTTGGGTCATCAAGACCGAGGCGCCGGAGACCGGCCTCAACGCCATCCGCGGGCGTTTCTGACAAGGGCAGCCCGTCGAAGACGCCGGCCTGGTACACGCCGTCGGAAGCGGCCGCGACGCCCGGCGCTTCACCGATCTTGAGATCAGCTGCGGCGTCGGGCGGGGCGGCGGCGGCCGTTCCCATCAAGGCGACCGAAATCGCCGCCGCGCTTGCGCGCAGCGTCAAAGATGCACGGATCATGCATTCCTCCACAGGGGTGAGGGTTGAACGGAGTTGAACTGGCCCGCCGAACCTGGCGGGTACTGACCAAGGCGGCACGTCGCCCCCGCTCAGCTATGTATGTACAATGGATGACGGACGGTCAAATCACATTTAAGTCTCACTATTGTAACGATATTTAATAACAATACATCTATATTTTTAAGCGCGCGCGGACTCCCGAATTCGATTGGCCGCCGCAAAGCCCTCGCGGTGCAGGGGCGATTGACGCGCCGGGTCAATTTCCCGAAGGCTGTGCGCCATGTCGCGCGCCGCTGAGCCCCCCGAAAAGCCCCTCGCCCCCGGTCTTTATGTGGCGGCGACGCCGATCGGGAACCTCAAGGACATCACCTATCGCGTCGTTGAAGCGCTCTGCGGCGCCGACAAGATTCTCTGTGAGGACACGCGCCACACCGCGAAACTTCTCGCCGCTTATGGCGTCAGGACGCCGATGAGCCCCTATCACGACCATAACGCCGAGCGCGTGCGCCCCGGGGTCATCGCCGCGCTGAAAGACGGGGCGCGGTTCGTGCTCGTGTCCGACGCCGGCACGCCGCTGATCTCTGACCCCGGCGCGAAACTGGTGCGCGATGCGCGCGCGGCCGGCGTCGCTGTTCATCCTCTGCCGGGTCCTTCTGCTTTTGTCGCCGCCCTGTCGGCGGCGGGGGCGATGACGGACCGCTTTTTGTTCGCCGGCTTCCCGCCGCCGAAGACGCAGGCGCGGCGCGGGTATTTTTCCGGCCTCGCCGGCGTCCGGGCGACGCTCGTCTTTTACGAGAGTCCGCAGCGGCTGGGCGAAAGCCTTGCGGCGATGGCGGCGCTTTTCGGCCAGCGCCGCGCCGTCATCGCGCGCGAGTTGACGAAGATCCACGAGGAATTCGTCGAAGGAACGCTCGCTGACCTTGCCGCGCGCTACAGCGCCGAACCGCCGAAAGGCGAGATTGTCGTCATCGTCGATCCGCCCGCGGCGGCGCCCGCCGCCGCGCCGGAGGAGATCGACGCGTTTCTCGCCGGGGCGATGAGGACGCAATCGCTGAAAGAAGCCGCATCAGCGGCCGCCGACGCCTTCGGCGTCGCACGCAAGGAAGCCTATGCCCGAGCGCTGGCGTTGAAGGGACAGAGATGAGCCGGACCTCGGAAAAGCGCGCCCGCGCCGAGCGGTCCGGCCGCCTTGCCGAAAGACTTGCGGCGTGGGTCTACCGGTTTCGGGGGTTCGAGATTCTCGATCGGCGCTTTCAGGCGGCAGGGGGGGAAATCGACCTTGTCGCGCGGCGCGGGACGCTGCTCGTATTCGTCGAGGTGAAGCAGCGCGCCGACTTCAACGCCGCCCTCTTCGCCGTCACCACCAGAAACCGGCGCCGAATGGAGCAGGCGGTCAAAAGCTGGCTCGCCCGCCATCCGCGTCTTGCCCGGTCGGACGTGCGCTTCGACGTCGCCGCGGTCGCCGGCTGGCGGGTCAAGATCGCGGCGGCCGCCTGGCGGGAAGGGCAATAGGGAGGGACGAGGGATTAGGGATTAGGGATTAGTGAAGCTGGCCGGCGTTTCCGGTCGGACCTATCCCAGCCCCCAGCCCCCATCCCTGTCCCTGGTCCCCGATCACTCGGCCTTGATCCTGGCGCCAACGCACCCCACCACAAGGAACGCCGCCCCCCGGGAAGCGTTCCGATGTTGAAACAAGCCGCCGCCCTCCTTCTTCTCGCCCTTGCTTCGGCATGCGCGTCGAGCCGCAATCTTGACGACAGCCTTACCGACATCGGCGCGGATTCAGAGCTGAAGGCCGTTCTTTTCGCCGACCGCAAGCATGATTA
>DNZB01000054.1:0-2254 GCA_003506635.1 Parvularcula sp. | reverse complement strand
ATCGAAAACGCATGGAAGGCGGGCGGCGTCGATCAGGTGATCGATGAAATCGTCATCGGCGACAAGACATCCTTCGGCCAGGGCGTCGAGGACGCGCGCATCGAAACCTTTCTGCGCACGAAGCTTGTCTTTGAAGGCGGGGTCAGAAGCGGCAATTTCAAGATCGCGGTTTCACAAGGCGTCGTCTACCTGCTCGGCGCGACGTTGTCCGACCGCTCCTTGAATGAGGCGCTTGAAATCGCGCGTTCGACCGGAGGCGTCGATAGAGTCGTCAGTCACGTTCTGGTCAAGACGCCCTGACGGCGAGGCCCGAGCCTGCTAAATGGCGCCGTCATGAAACTCGCCATCCAGATGGACCCCATTGAGGGGATCAACGTCCACGCCGACACGACCTTCGACCTCGCGCTTGAGGCGCACGGGCGCGGCCACGAGATCTGGATCTATCAGCCGCAGCAACTCGCGCTGCGCGACGGGCGCGTCAGCGCCGCGGCGCGCAAGGCGACAAGCCTCAAGCGCGAACAAGGATCGCACGCGGTTCTGGGCCCGCCAGAGCGGCTCGACCTTCACGAGATGAACGTCGTCCTTGTGCGGCAGGACCCGCCGTTCGACATGGCCTATATCACGGCGGCGCAATTCCTTGAGCGGCTTCAGCCCGGCGTTCTCGTCGTCAACGATCCGCGCGCCATTCGCGACGCGCCGGAAAAGCTGTTCGTAACGCAGTTTCCTGACCTGACGCCGCCGACGCTGATCACGCGCGACACGGCGCAAATCCGCGCCTTCCGCGCCGAGCACGGCGACATGATCTTGAAGCCGCTTTACGGCAACGGCGGGGCCGGGGTTTTTCGTCTGACCGCGGACGATTCCAATTTCAACGCGCTGGTCGAGCTTTTCATGCAGGCCTTCGCCGAACCCGTCATCGCGCAGAAATACATCCCCGCGGTGAGAAAGGGCGACAAGCGGATCATCCTTCTCGACGGCGAGGCGGTCGGCGCGATCAACCGCGTGCCGGCGGCCGGCGAGACGCGCTCGAACCTGCATGTCGGCGGCAAGGCGGAGCCGGTCGAAATGACGGAGCGCGATCAGGAAATCTGCGATCGCATCGGCCCCGCCCTGTCGGAGCGCGGGCTCATTCTGACGGGCATCGACGTGATCGGCGACTATCTGACCGAGATCAATGTCACCTCGCCGACCGGCGTGCAGGAAATCCGCCGGTTCGGCGGCGCGGACATCTCCGCGCTGTTCTGGGACTGGGCCGAGGGGCGGCTTGAGGCCTGACTCTAGTAGTCGGCGGCATGGATCTGTCACAATCGGGCCTTATGGCGACGCCTGTCATGCGCTGCCAGACCGCCCTCAAACCCTTTCCGGACCTCCAGGCAGAGCCGGCGGCCGCGCTTCGCGTCGCGCTCTTTTCCGGCAATTACAATTATGTCGTCGACGGCCCGGCGCGGGCGCTGAACCGGCTTGTCGCGCATATCGAAAGGCGCGGGGGGAAAGCGCTGGTCTTCGCGCCGGCGGCGCGCAGACCAGCGTTCAAGCATGCCGGCGAAATGGTCGCTGTTCCCTCTGTCGCGCTTCCCGGCAGGCGCCGCGAATACCGGCTCGCGCTCGGCCTGCCGAAGGCGGCGCGCGCGCGGCTTGACGCCTTTCGCCCGACGATCGTGCATGTCGCCGCCCCCGACCTCCTGGGGCTCGGCGCCCTTGATTACACGCGGGCGAAGAACATTCCGGTCGTTGCGTCGTTTCACACGAGGTTCGACACTTATCCGCGCTATTACGGCCTCAAGGCGCTTGAGCCGCAGGTGACGCGGTATTTGCGCTATTTCTACGCCCGCTGCGCGCGCGTTTACGCGCCGTCGGACTCGATGGCCGCGGAGCTAAGGCGCGACGGGATCGGCGCCGACATTCGCCTGTGGGCGCGCGGCGTCGATCAGGCGCTGTTCAATCCGGGCCGGCGCGACATGGGCTGGCGGCGCGCGCAAGGCTTCGGCGACGACGATGTCGTCGTCGCCTTCGTCGGAAGGCTGGTCCTTGAAAAAGGCATCGACGCCTTCGCCGGCGCCGTAAACGCGGCGCAAACGGCGAACCCTTCGATCCGTGCCCTGATCATCGGCGACGGTCCCGCGCGCGCGCATTTTGAACGAGCGCTTCCCGGCGCGGTCTTCACCGGCCATCTCGACGGCGAGGGGCTGGCGCGCGGTTACGCCTCAGCCGACATTTTTCTAAATCCGAGCGTCACTGAAACCTTCGGCAACGT
>DNZB01000389.1:18536-29787 GCA_003506635.1 Parvularcula sp. | reverse complement strand
GTCGCGAAGCTCCGCCGGCGCGATCGTCATTGAAACCCTCGCTCGATCCGTTAACTGACCGTCAACATCGGCGCGCGTCGGCGGCGCGTTGCGGTCCTGACCGAGGAAAAGATGCAGGCGAAGGAAAAACGCCGCGCTGAAAATCAGGCGAAAAATCGCGCGCGGGCGTTAGCGTCCGCGCAAGGCCGCATTAAACCGCGATGAACGGCAAGCACGGTATTTGTCGCGCGGCGAGCAAGGCCGGATTAACCTTGAGCGTCCGATTTCGCCGCCGCCTTCCGGCGGCGGCGGAGCGTTCTGATGACCGGGCGGGACAGCGCCGGCGGCAGATATTCGGTCAACAGCTCGTCGCGCCGGACACGCCAATCTGATTGATCCGGCGAACCTTTTCGCGCCTTGAACTGGGTTGTCCAGGCGCGCGAATCCGCCGTCCAGGTCGCGGTGTAATAGTAAAGCGCGATTGACCGGCGCGGCTTTCCTTCCGGGTGCGCGACCGGCGCCGGGTGCCCGTGAAAGCTCTCGCCTGTCGTCGAAAAGACGACGCAGCGTCCGAATTCCGGTACGATCGTCTTTACGCACCTTTCCATCTTTTCATCCCAGAGTTCGAGCGCGCCGCCATACTCGACCCGCCAGTCGCGATTGAGATAAATGAGGACGTTAAGGCGCCGTTCGAGGTCCATCAGCTTGTGATGGTTGAAATCGGCGTGCACCGAGAGATGTCCGCCATTGCGCGTTTCATGAAACCCGCCGCCGATAAAGAAAGGATCGGGGATGAGACCTTTGACGTCCGACAGATTCTCAAGGAATTGGAGGAACGGGCGCGAATTCAGCGAATAGAAAAAGGCGCGCAAGGGCGGCGACAGGTAGTCCGGATTAAAGCTCGTCTTGAAGCGTTCCTGATCGCGGTCGAACGTGCGGCTGTCGGGATCGGCTTTTGCGGGAAACTCGGCAAGGCACAGATCAAGGAGCTGGGCCGGCAGGAAATCGTCGATGGCGATGTGCGGAAAGGGCGCGGCGTTCTGGTAGGTCTCGCGCAGCTCAAGCCCGCGCTTCCTCAGCGCTTCGGCGTCGAACTGGCCGTAACGGGGATCGTTGATTTCAAGATAGGACACGAGCGGCTTTCCTTCGGTCTTCCGGCAGCGCGATTAGCACGATCGCCGCGCCCCCATCATGCGTGCAATTGCGGCGCCTTACTTATATTCGATCAGCGCGCGCCGCCGGCCGCCGAGCCGGCGCAAATAATAACTGAGCGCGCCTTTGGCCTCCGCGAATTTGCCGATGACGGTTAACGCCGCGCGCGGCATGGCGTCCGCGCCCTCATAGCGATAACGCATATAGAGTCGCAGAATCTGCGCCGGGTAAGCGAGCAGCGCAGTGAGAAATACGGGCGAGGCGGCCACGCCGAAGACGAGCGCCGCCGGCGCAAGGCCCGCCCAAAGCAGCGCACGCCGCGTTTGTGCGCGCCAGACGCCGAAAGGCGAGGCGCGATGCAGGTCCGAGACTTCGGCGTAAGCGTGGCCCGCCCGTTCGCTGCGCCGCCACCATTGCGAAAAGTTTGTCATCGCGGCGTCGTGCAGCGTCATTTCCGCGTCCAGCCGAAAGATACGATGGCCGCGCGCGCGCAGCCTGATGCAAAGCTCCGGCTCCTCGCCCGCGATCAGGTCCTCGCGATAGCCGCTGATGCTCTCGACCGCCGCAATTCGCATCAAGGCGTCGCCGCCGCAGGCGCGCGCCTCACCGACGGGCGTCGCCCATTCGATGTCGCACAGGCGGTTGTAAAGGCTCGCCTCGGGGCGGCGTTCGCGGCGGCGGCCGCAGACGACCGCGACGGCAAGGTTCTGAGCGAGAAAGTCGCGCGCCTTCGCAAGCCAGCAGGGGTCGAGAGTGCAATCGCCGTCGATGAACTGCACATGGACCGCCTCGGGCGCGATTTCGCGCAGACGCTTCAGCCCGGCGTTGCGTGCGCGCGCCGCCGTGAAAGGGATGCTCATATCGAGCGCGACGATCTCAGCGCCGCGCGCCGCCGCCGCCTTAAGGCTGCCGTCGGTCGAGCCGGAGTCGACATAGACGACGGCGCCCGCTCCAGCCGCCTTCAGCGAGTCGAGGCAGGCGCTAAGGCGCGCACCCTCATTGCGGCCGATCGCGACGACGCCGATTGCGGTCATGGCGCGTCATCCAGGCGACCGGGCCCGCGATCGGTGCGTGTCCACCCTTTCGCCGACCGGCGGCCTTCCCCTCCATAGACGCGCATCTTGCTGCCGAGATAAGCGCCAAGCCCGGACAATTTCGCAGGCGGCAGAACCGCTCTTCCGTAGGCGAACCATGCGGCAGCGACGGCGCCGGCGAAAAGAAGCCCGGCGGACCAAAAAAGGCTGAGCGCGACCCAGCGCCCCGCGGCGGCGAACGGGAACGAAAGGACGAATCCCGCGGCGATCAGGACGAGGAGCACCGTCAAGGGCGGCGTCAAGAGGTCGAACGCCAGCAGCAGCGCTTTAAGGTCGCCGGCGGCGCCTTTTCCGAAAAGCACGCCGGCGCGACGCGCGGCGAGGCGCAGCGAACCAAGCTCCCACCGCGCCCGCTGGGTCGCGGCTCCGGCGGCGGAACGCGCAAGTCCGGTCTCGACGACGGCGCCGGCGTCAAGCAGCGGCGCCGCGCCGTCTTCGATGAGCGCGATCGTCAGCGCAAGGTCTTCGACGATTTCGCCGGACGCAAGTTTGCAGCCCGCGATCAGATCCCACGGAAACGCCATGCCGGATCCGGTGAGGCGCGAGAACCCGCCCATCGCCTGAAGGCCGGTCATCCGTACACGGTTGATCACAAGCCAGGCGAAGGCCGAAACCGCGGAGGCGGGTCCGGCCTCCGGCGCCGGGTTTGCGATATAGAGCGCCTGCACGGGGCGATCGCGCTGTTGCGCAAGGCGCGCTATGCGATCTATCGCGCCGGCTTGCGGCGCACAGTCTGCGTCTAGAAAGACGACCATATCCGGCGGGTCTGCGCGCAGGAAATCGACGCCTTTCTGCAGCGCGAAGCCCTTGCCGCGATTGATCGGGTCGCGCCGCTCGACGATCTCGGCGCCGGCCGCGCGCGCCGCTGCCGCCGTCCCGTCGCTGCAATTATCGGCGACGACAAGGACAAGGTCCGCGCGATCGAGACCCGCGCGCGCGAGGGCGACCGTGGCGCCGACGCTTGCTTCTTCATCATGGGCGGGGATGACGACAGCGAGGCGCCCGCGCCCGCCCGCCGCCGGAGCCGCAGGCGCGCGATAAAAAAAGCTCGCGATGATTTCCGTCGTGAAAAAAATCACGATCGCCAGAACGGCGGAGCCGGCGAGCGCAAGCGGCAAAGCGAGGAGACTGGTCACCGGCCGCGCTCCGCAAAGCGGTCCAATGCGGCGGCGAGTGCGGCGGCGGCGGCGTCGCTGTCATGGCGTGCAAGAACGCGGGCGCGCCCGCGCCGGCCCATCGCATCGAGCATGGCCGGCCCCTTGTCCATCGCTTCGGCCATCGCCCCGGCGAGCGCTTCTGCGTCTGACGCGGGCGTCAGCCACCCGGTTTCATTCGGAACGACAAGTTCAGGGATCCCCGCGACGTAGGTCGAAATCACTGGGCGGGCGAGCGACATCGCCTCCATGATTGAGACCGGCAGCCCTTCGGCGTAGCTTGGCAGCACGAAGACGCCGGCGTCTTCGATCGCGGCGCGAACCTCATCCGGCGTTTTCCAGCCGGCGAGCCTGATTTCGCTTTGAAGGCCCGCACGCGCGATCGACGCTTCGAGCGCGCCGCGCAGTTCGCCGTCGCCGATGATCGTGACGCTGAACGATCGCCCATCGCGCTTCAGCCGCGCCGCCGCCTCGATCAGCGTCGGAACGCCCTTCTGCTCGCTGAGACGCGCGACCGCGACGAAGCGGTTCGCCGCGCACACCGGCCTCAGCGCGCCGCTGTAAAACGCCTTGTCGACGCCGCAAGGGACGATGACGATCTTTTCCCAGTGTTCCGGCTCGACAAGGCGGCGAAGCTGGCTGCGTCCATAGCTTGAGACGGCCGCGACAAACGCGGCGCGCCGGATCTTCTCGGCGAGCGCGATCGTCAGAGCCCGGTCGAATTCCTCCGGCCCGTGCACGGTCATAGAAAAGGCGCCGCCGTTGATGCGCGCGGCGAGCATCGCGACCGTCGCGGAATTGGTGCCGAAATGCGCGTGGATGTGACCGATCGCATCGGCGCGCAGCCAGGTCGCAAGCGCCATCGCCTCGGCGAAATAGAGAAGATGGCGGAAGACCCCGGCGTCGGAACCGGCCCCCTGGCGGATCGCGTCAGCCAGCGCGGCGATCACGGCGCCCGGCCGGACGAGCGCGCTGTTCAAGATCGCGCCCGCGAGCGCGGCGGGGGCCGCGCCGACGATGCGGCGGGTCTCTTCCGCTTCGCGAAGGTCTTCCGTCGCAATCAGTCCGTGAGCGGACGACCGGATCGCATAACGCGCGACGGCGATCCCCCGGCGCTCCAGCGCTTCGATCTCGCGCCGGATGAAGGTGTGGCTGATGCCGGGATATTGATTGATGAGATAGGCGAGCGTCATGGCCGCGCCCTTGCCCCGGCGCGTCACCGCGCCGCCGGGCCCTTCTTTTCAGAGGCGGCGGCCGCGCCGAACCAGTAGCGCAGCACGCCGGCGAATTCCGGGAAATGGCCGAGCGTCGAGAAGAAGCCGTAAGTCCAGGCCGCGCCGGCCGGCGCCGCCGCGCTGAACGCGGCGGCGGCGATTTTGAGGAGGTAAATCGTCAGTATAAGGACGATCACAGCCGCGACGCCGACGCCTGGGCTGGCCCCGAGGGGGGGCGACGCCGCCGCCGCGGCGATCGCGGCGATGAGGGCTGCGGCCGGCAGAAGGCCGCCCCAGAAAAACGCGCGCGCCTGCTCCTTGGTTCCGTAGCGTTCGGGCGGCGCGCCGTGCAGCGCCGCGCCCGCGGCGCTCGCGAAGCCGGCGTGCGTCGCCGCGCGCCGCCATGCCTTGAGGGTCATCCTTTGCGCCTCGACGGCGGCCATCGCCGCTTCGCTGCGCCAGACATGCGCGCCCCTGCGGCGCAGCCTGATGCAGATGTCAGCGGTCGCGTCGGCGACGATGTCGGCGCGAAACCCGCCGACCTGTTCGAAGGCTTCGGCGCGGAAAAGCGCGTTCGGCCCGGCGGCCTGAATTTCACCCGGCGGCGCGCCGCGCGACGCGGCGACGACGCGATCGAGCCGCGTCGCGCCGCGACGGTTCAGACTCGTATTTCCTTCAAGGGCGGCGACTTCGGGTCGCCGGGCCATGAATTTCTCGGCATTTTCAAGCCATCCCGGGGCCAGCATCGCGCCCGCTTCGAGGAATTGCACGTAACGAAGATCGGGATTTTCTTTCTTGAGGCGGCGATAGCCTGCGTTGCGTGCGCGCCCGCCGCCCGGACCGTCATTGATTTCGACGATATTGACGCCGGCTTCCTTCGCGGCGGCCAGACCTTCTTCGCCCGCGGCGGCAGCGATGACAAAAGCCGCGCCGTCAGGGAGCGACTGCAAGGTCTCCGCGACGGAGAGATCGCCGCCGACGACGACGATGCCGACCTGCTTCAGGATTTCCTCGGCGGGCGTGGGCTTCGGCGGCGCCGGATCGATGCTTCTTGTTGCGGCGAGGGGCGGGCTCGCCCGTTCCGCGCCGTTCGCCTGGGCGGCCGGGGCGGGAAACGGTTTCAACGGGATTTCGGCATGCGCATAGAGCGACGGGCCGCCGATCGGCGGGCTTTCCGGTTCGGCGCGCCGTGCGGACGCAAGCACGGTTTCCGGCGCGACGAGCCTTACGCCCATATTGCGCGTGATGCGCGCCGACGCTTCGACCGGCGCGCGCACCGCTTCGGCCGCACGGTGCGATTCCTTCGGCGCCTCGCGGATAAAGCCGGAGGCGGCGCGGCCCTCCTTCCATTCCGTCAGCTTGACGTTGGGGCTCGAGGCGAGGCCGAAGACGCCGTAATCGATCTTGTCGCGAATGACCGCGCGGATCGTCTCTTCACTAACGATCTCGTCCTGCGCCGAAAATGCGTAGACGAGCGCCGTATCTGCGATGATGTTGATGACGCGCGGCACGCCGCGCGACTGTTCGGCGACGAGGTCCATCGCGCCGTCGGAGAAAATGCGCCGGCGCGCGCCGGCGATCGTCAGCCGCGTTTCGATGTAGGAATGCACTTCCTCCCGCGACAGCGGCGACAGGTGGAAGTCCGAGCCGATGCGCTGCGCGAGCTGGAGCATGTCCGGCCGGCTGAGGAGATCCTTCAGCTGCGGCTGGCCGACGAGGATGAGCTGGAGGAGCTGGTCCTTGCCGGCGTTGATATTCGATAGCATGCGCAGCTCTTCGAGCATGTCGACGGATAGATTCTGCGCCTCGTCGATGATGAGGACGACCCGTTTTCCCTTCGAATATTCGCGAATGAAGAAATTCTGCACCTGCGCGAACATTTCGACATGGGTCTTGCCGGCGAAGGGTTCGCCGAATCCCATCAGCACCCAGCTCAAGAGTTCGCCGCGGCCGGCCTGGATGTTGGAGAGAAGCGCGACCGTGTGCGTGTCGGAGAGCTGTTCCAGCAGGCGGTGAATGAGCGTCGTCTTTCCGCAGCCGACCTCGCCGGTGATGACCGAAATGCCGGCCTGGTTGACGACGCCGTATTCAAGCATCGCATAGGCGAGCCGGTGCCCGCGCCCCCAGTAAAGAAAGGACGGGTCGGGCTGGATCGAAAAAGGCTTTTCGGTCAGTCCGTAGAACTCTTCGTACATGACGCTTTCCTGCGGGTGCGGTTCTTCGCCTTCCCGCGCGTTTATTGACCGAGCAGACGGCGCGCTTCGACGACGCGGTCGGGCGCGGCGTTCTTCGCGGCGATGACCGCTTCGAGTTCGACGCGGGCGCGCTCCGCCTCGCCGCTTTCAAGAAGCGCAACGCCGTAGTGATACCGGATATCGACGACGCCCGGCGCGGCCGCCGCAGCCTTTTCGAGGGCGGCAAGGCCCGCCGCCTTGCCGCCGGCGCGGTAAAGCGCCCAGCCGTAGGTGTCGACAAAGTAGGGATTTTCCGCGTCTTTCAGGGCCGCCGCGACGGTCGCCGCGCGCTTGCGGCTTTCCGCGTCGTCCCGATCGGAAAGAAGGCTCGCGAGATTGTTGGCGACGATGAGATCGTTCGGACGGCGCGCGAGAATGGTTTCATAGATCGCGATCGCCTCGTCGAACTTGCGCTCGGAAAGAAGGTGGTCGGCTTTGAGGATGTGCAGTCCGTCATTGTCGGGAAGGGCCGACAGCGCCCCGTCGATCACGGCGCCCGCTTCGGCGCGGCGCCCTTCGAGCGCATAAACGCCGTACATCGCTTCATAGGCTTCCGGGCGCAGCGGCTCGCCGGCGGCGGCGGCTTTCAAGGTCTCTATCGCGTCCGCCGATTTCCCCGACTGCCGCTCGATCTGCGCGAGAAGAATGCGCGCGTCATAGCTTGACGTGTTTTTCGCGATTGTGTCCCGCAAGAACCGCTCGGCGTCGGCGACGCGGCCGGCGTCGATATAGGCCTGCACGAGATTGGCGAGCGGGCGCGCCGAGAGCGGGCGCTGTTCGTGCTCCTTCGTCAGCGCGTCAATGGCCCCGGCGTAGTCTTTCAGACCCGAATAGGCGGCGCCGAGAATGCTGCCGACGATTGCGTCGTCCTTGTTGATTTCGGCGAGCGCCTTGGCTGCTTCTTCCGCGCCGCGCCAGTCCTGGCTGTCAAGGCGAAGCGCGGCGAGCAGTTTCAGATTGTCCTCGTTCGCCGGTTCGACGCTCAAGGAATCCGTCAATACCTTGACCGCGCGATCCTTCTTGTTCTGGCGGATGAGATAGCGCGCGAAGAGATGCGACGGGCGCCCGGCGCGTTTGGCTTTTTCGACCGCTTGCGCGAATTCGCTTTCGGCGAGATTGAGGTCGCCCTTCTGCTCGAAGGCGGCCGCGAGAAGAAGCCGCGCCGGCCAGGAATCGGGGTTGTCGTTGACGACGAGGCGAAGGTCGGCGATGGCGCCGTCGATGTCGCCCGCGTCAATCTTGAAGCCCGCGCGCTTCGTCAGGGCGCCGGTGTCGCGCGCGTCCGCCTGGAGGATCTCGTTGATGATCGTCTCCGCTTCGGCGCGCTTTCCTTCGGCGATCCTGATCGCGGCGAGCTCGTTCTTGGCCCGCAATTTTTCGTCCGGATCGACGCCTTTGCGCGCAATGATCCCGGCGTAGAGTTTTTCGGCGGCGGCGGCGTCTTTCTGCTCGCGCAGGAACGCGCCAAAGGCGAATTTCAGGTCCGGCTCGTCCGGATTGTCGGCGATCAGCCGCTTGAACGTTTCCTCCGCTTTCGCGCGCCCGCCGATGCGGTAGTCGGCGCGCACGATGTCGAGCTTTGCTTCGTTCTGTTTCGGCAGAAGCCGTGCGACTTCGACCAGCTGTTCGCGCGCCGCCTCAAGTTCGTTGTTCTCAAGCAGCGACGTTACATAAAGGCGGCGATAATTCGCATCCCCGGGGTTTTTATCGACGAGTTTCCTGTAGGCCGCCTTGATGTCGTCCGTGCGGCCTAGCGCCGACAGCACCTGCACGCGCAGAAGCTCCAGCACGGGCGCTGATCCGTCCGCGGCGATCGCTTTGTCGAGAATCGCGAGCGCGCCTTCATAATCCTTCTCCTTGACGCGCGCGCTGGCGAGCACCGCGACGGCGTCAGCGATCTTCGGGTCGATCGCAAGGCTTTGCCCGGCGAATTCGACAGCCTCGGCGGAGTTGCCGAGCCGAAAGAGGGTCGCCGCCTTGACTGCGAGCGCTTCGGCGTTCTTCGGATCTTCCGTGATCAGCGCGTCGGCGAGGTCGAGCGCGTCGGCCGATTCATCGCCGAGGAGATAGAGCTTGGCGAGGTCGAGCCGTACCCGGACGTTTTTCGGGTCGATCCGGTTCAGCCGCTGGAGGAGGCCGAACATCTGGTTGTAATCGGCTTTTTTCTCGGCGATCCGCGACAGGCCCTGCAGCGCCGCGACGTTCTGTTCGTCGATCTTTAGCGCATTGAGGAACTGGACATTGGCCATCCCGAGCTTGCCGTCCTCGAGGAACCTTTCGCCGCTCTTCACGTATTTTTCGAGCCGTTGCTCTGGCGAAGCGCAAGCGGCGATCGCCAGCGCCGAAGCGGCGAACAGTATCGTTTTCAAGAGCGGCTGCCTATTCATGGATCCGGTTTTCGTCTTCACCTTGCGCGGGCTCCCCTGACGCTGAACTCTTCACACGCGATCATCCGGCGGCCGGGCGCCGGGTCTATGCGCTTTACCCTGCCGCCGCAAATCCGGCGTCTCCCGTTTCGCGTTCCCGCGCAACCGCCGACGGCGCTTGCGGATAGGCGATCGAATGCGCCTTGAGAAGACGGCGGACCGGCGCCGCCGCGCCGTCGACGAATAGGGCGGCGCCGCGCCGGCGCGCCGCCTTTTCAAGCATCAGCACCTGCCCCAGAAACGCGGCGTCGATCCGACCCGCATTCGTAAAATCGAGGATGACGTCGCCGGCGGCGCGGCTAGCGTCCCGAAAGGCGGTCCGCACCGGCTGAAGATCGTCCGCGCAAAGATCGCCGGACAGAAGAACCCGCGTCGCCCCCGCCTCCGCGACCGCGCGCGCCGCGCCGGGGCGGCCAGTCGCGGCGGGCCCGCCGAGCGCGGCAAGCAGCCTTCCGGCCGACAGGCGCGCCAGCGCAAGACCGTCATTCCAGTACCGGCGCCAAAGGCTCGGCTCGGCGAAAATCCGCCAGGCCCATTCGAGATTGAGCCGGCGCATGAACGCCGGCGCACGCGCAATCGTTCCCGCGGTGAAATCGACGACCGCGCCAAGATGCGCGATGACCGGCGCCGTCAAGCGATCCTGATTGGCGTCGATCCACTCCTGTCCCTTGGAGGCGCCGAGCGCGACGACGAGGAAATCCGGCGCGGCTTCGTTAATGGCGTTGATGATCGCCGGCGCGCTCATCGCTTCGACGTCGCCGAACCCCGGGTTTATCGCGCCGACAGGCTGCAAGCCGCGACGTTCGGCTTTCAGCGCCGCGGCGGCGGCCTCCGCCGCGCCGTCGCGCCCGCCGAAGAAGAAGACGCGCAAACCCCTGCCGCCGAACGAGGCGCGTTTGCGCAGCGCCTCGAAAATGTCGGAGCCGGCGCAGCGCGTCAGCGCCTTCATTCCAAGCAGCCGGCCGATGAGGACCAAAGGCGCGCCGTCGACAAGGCTGAGGTCGGCGTCGATGATCCGTCGCCGCTCGGCTTCGTCCTGCGTTGCGCGGACGAGAAAATTGACATTCGGCGTTACGAAGGAAAGCCGCGCGCCGTCGCGCGCCGCCCGCTCGATCGCGGCAAGCGCTTCGGCTGTGTTCAACCGGTCGATCGGCACGCCGAGCACCGACCAGACATCGCGGTCGAAATCATCGCCGGTCCGAAGCGGCGCGATCCGCGCGGACCCCGGGGCGCCCATCTCCGCTTTTTCCGCCGCCGCCGTCATCGCCGCTATCGATCCCTCAGCCTGTCGCCGGCGCCCGTGTTAACCACGCCGCGCCGAAATCAGTAAACGCTGCGCCGGCTCAGCAAAGAACACGCCATCCGGCGCGGCCCTGCCGACCCTCTCCGTCGCCGAACCGAACAGGGACCGCCTTTGAGTCCTTGGCGCCACGGCGCGCGGATTATTTACCTTACCGCGGCGTAACCCGTTGACGGACTCGATGACGCAGCCCACCGCCTGGACCCGAAACGACCCTTGCGGCCGTTCAACAAAACCTGACGGTTTGTTCATATTCACTTGCAACGCGAAGGAGTCTCGGCGTGAACAAGGTCCTGGCGATGGCGGCGGCTCTCCTGTTGGCGGGCGCTGGAGCTGCAAACGCGACAACCATCAATTTCGTCGCCGAGGCCAACGCCGGCGGCGAGCGCGGCGTTTCGGACGGCACGGTTCTTAACACAGCGGCGCTGGGCGGCCTTAACCTGCGGTTTTCCGGCGGCCAGTCCGGCCCGGCCTTCGACTTCGCCTATTTCAACCAGGCGGACGGCACGCGCCTTGGGGGGCTTGGAACCTGCACGACGTTAGACCGCATGATGCAGTGCGTAAATTTCAAGGATGACACGGTCGCGCATGCCGAGAACGTTCGGGTCGATTTTGTCGATGGCCCCTTTGAAATCAAGCGCCTGTCCTTCAATGGCCGGTTCGAATCGCTGAACGGATCGCCGCTCCTCCTGAAGATT
>DNZB01000389.1:12019-18170 GCA_003506635.1 Parvularcula sp. | reverse complement strand
CCAGGGTAACGCCGCAAAATTCTTTGTGACGCAGATCTCCGACATTCCCCTGCCCGGTGCGCTGCCGTTGCTTCTGTGCGGGCTCGCCGGCCTCAGCTTCAAGGTCCGCCGCCGCCGCGGCTAGAAGCGGACTTACTATAGATTGTCCCTGGCGATTCCGCATTCGATTTCCGACACCAAATACGGGAATAGGCGCCGGTTGCGCCCGCTTTTGGGGAAAACCGGGCTAGCCCCTGAAAAATGGTGACAATTCTTAACTCATTTTTCGCCATGATGGCGCGAATTAAGTTGACTCTGGTCGGGTCGTCCCGCATTGGTATGTGCAACTGCGGTATTGAACCATCGCGGCCTTTTGTTCTCGTAACCAAGTAACCTTTCTGGGGGTTTGTCCATGAAGAAGTTCCTCGCCGGGTTGGCTGCGGCCGCCCTCGTGGCTGGTGGTGCGGCTGGCGCCACGACGATCAATTTCGCCAAAGAAGCCAATGTCGGCGGCGAGCGTGGCGTTGCGGACGGCACCGTTCTCAACACCGCAAATCTCGGCGGCCTCAATCTCCGGTTCTCCGGCGGCCGCGGCGGCGAAGCCTTTGAATTCGCCTATTTCAACGCTTTCGAAGCGCCGGCGCCGGGCTTCAAGGGCCGTCAGGCCGGGCTTGGCACCTGTACTTCGCTCGACCGCATGATGCAGTGCGTCCCCTCGGGCGATGACACTGTCGATCATGGCGAGTTCGTTCGCGTCGATTTCGTCGATGGTCCGTTCGAAATCGTCCGCATGTCTTTCAACAACCGCTTCGAATCGCTCAACGACTCGCCGCTGCTCGTCCAGATCACGACCAGCCTTGCCGGCGTCGTATCGCAGCTGGTGCTGTCGTTCGCTGACGCCACCACGCACAATTTCGGCCTTGTTGACTGGATCCGCTGGGACTTCCTGAAAGATCAAGGCGTGAACGCCAAGTTCTTCGTCGCCTCGATCTCGAACGAAATCCCGGTCCCGGGCGCCCTGCCGCTGCTGTTGTCGGGCCTCGCCGGCCTCGGCTTCGCCGCGAGCCGCCGCCGCGCCGCATAATCGAGCCCTCGGTTACGAGAGTAAGGAACCGGCCCCCCTCGCGGGGGGCCGGTTCGCTTTTTTGCCGCTGCCCATTTTGGAGTTGCGAGACCGCGCAGGCGGCGACATACCGGCGCTGGGGGCCCGCGACCGGCGCCTATTTTGCTCCCGTCACCGGGTGTCGAGACGGGAGGGGCCTCCCTTTGGCCTGACGTTCGTGAGCTTGCCCGATGAACGATGAATTCTCGCTTGAGGACGTGCTGATCATCCTGAAGCGGCGTCTTGTCTATTTTCTGGTCCCGGTCCTTGTGCTTGTTCCGGCCGGCGTCATTGCGATCATGCTGCTGCCGCCGATCTACGAGGCGCGCGGCAAGATCTTGATCGAATCCCAGCAGATCCCCGAGGAATGGGTCCAGACGACCGTCAACGCCTACGCGGAGGAGCGAATCCAGACGATCGGCCAGCGCGTTCTGACTCGCAACCGGCTGCTTGAAGTCGCCGAGAAGTACGGCCTCTTTCCGAGGGAACTCGGACTTTCCGAAAGCGAGCGCGTCGAGAAGATGCGGGAGGCCTTCGACGTCCAGATCATTTCATCGGCGCCGGGCCCCAGCCAGAAAAAAAAGAAGAAGGGCGCGAACGATACGACGATCGCCTTCACCGTCGGCTACGCCGACCGCTCGCCCGACAAGGCGTTTCAGGTCGCCAACGAGTTCATGACGCTGTTCCTCAGCGAGGATGTCCGCACACGGACGGAAGGCGCCTCGACCGCGACCGAATTCTTCACCCAGGAGACGCGCCGCCTCGCCGACCTGATCGACGAGATGGATGAACGCATCGCCAAGTACAAATCCGAGAACGCAGACGCGCTTCCCGAAAATCTCGACCTCCACCGCGACACGTTGATCCGCTCGCAGGAAGAGCTGACGCGCGCTGAAGCCGCGGCCAATCTCGCCGAGGAAGAACTGACCTCGATCCAGACGCAGATCGCGACCTACCTCGCGGGCGCCGGCGGGGCCGACGGCCCGGCCCAGGAAATCTTGCGTCTGAAGACCCAGCTCGCCGCGCTGCGCGCCGACAAGACGGATCAGCACCCCGACGTGCGCGCGGTGCGCGACCAGATTCGCGCTCTCGAACGCCAGCTCGCGCCGAGCGCGGCCGTGCAGAAGTTGCGGAACGACCTTGCCGCCGCTGACCTCGCCTTGCGCGAAGCGCGCAAGGCCGAGCCCGTTGATGAGGCCGTCATCGCCGGCAAGCGCGACGCCGCCGCTGAAGCGCGCGAGGCGCTGTCGGCGCAGATCGCCAAGGAAGCCGCCGCCGGCACCGCCGACATCGTGATGACGCAGCTGCAAGGGCGCATGGACACGACGTCGAGCCGGCTTGCCGCGAACGAGGATCAGATCAGCGCGCTAAAACAAACCATCGCCGACATGCAGGACCGCATCGCCCGGACGCCGATCGTCGAGCGCGGATTGTCGGCGTTGACGCGCGATTACGAGAATCGGACCGCCGAATATCAGGCGTTGCGCGACAAGCAGTCGGCCGCGGTCCTCTCTGCCAATCTTGAAGGCGAACAGAAAGCAGAGAAATTCACGATCCTCGAAGCGGCGCAGCGGCCCGACAAGCCGACGAGCCCGAAGCGCGGCCAATTAATCATCATGCTGATCGCCGGAGCGCTCGCCGCCGGCGCGGCGTGCGCTGCGATTGCGGAAATCGCGCTGGCGAGCCTGCGCGGCCGGCGCCATCTAGAAGCGATCGCGAAAGAGCCGCCAATCGCCATCATTCCCTATATCGACGGCGGCAAGACGCGGCGCCTCGCTCTTCCGCGCTTCGGCCGCCTGAAAACGACGTAAAGCCCATGGATCGCATCCGAGAAGCCGTCACAAAAGCCCGCAAGGACCGTGTCAGCGCCGGGACGCCGGCGGCAGGCGCGTCGCCCTTGCAGCGCTTCCAGCACTCGCCGCACCGCCCGGCGGAGGCGTTCGCGGAAGTCGCATGCGACTTTGACCGCTTCGCCGAGCATCGCATCATCTCTAATGAGCAGGACCCGGTGCTTAACGCCTATAGGGTCCTTAGAACGCGCGTCCTGCAGAAGATGGAAGAGAAAAACTGGCGGACGCTCGCTGTCATCTCGCCTGGCTCGGGCGCGGGAAAAACCGTGACCGCCATCAATCTCGCCATCGCGGTCGGGTCGAAGCAAGGTTCACGCGCGACGCTCGTCGATCTCGATTTCTATCGTCCGCGCGTCGCCGAATATCTGGGCGTTCGCAATGCGCCCTCGATCCTCGACTATTTCGAGGGCGCAGCGTCCCTCTCCGACGTGACGGTGAAGCCTGACCTTCCGGATGTCCTCCTCATCGCCAATGAGCGCGTGTCGCGGCGGGGCGCGGAGCACCTGACCTCGGCCAAGGCGGACGAATTGATCGCCCGGACGATCAACGACTTCGGCTCGCGCATCGTGATCTTCGACATGTCGCCGATGCTCGGCTGCGACGATACCATCGCCTTCCTGCCGAAGGTCGACTGCGTGCTTCTTGTCGTCGCCAGCGGTCAATCGCGCGAGCCGGAAATCCGCGAATCGATCAGGCTCCTCAACGGCGTCAATGTCGTCGGGACGGTCCTGAACAAGGCCCCGCCAGAAGCGATGATCGGCGCCCAGTATTATTGAGCGCCGGCGCGCCATGCCGCAGCCTTGCGGAATGATTTTGATAAACTATCTAGTTTAATTATGTATAGTGATGGTCCCGGCGCGCGTTGCCGGCGTACTGCCCCTTGCACACCGCCGGTCAAGATTACTGGCGCAGGATAAGCCCATGCGTCTGTCGTCTTCCGTCAAAACCGCCCTCGCGATCGTCGCGGTCACCGTCGCTTATTTCACCGTCCGCTCAGGGCTGCGGCTCCTTTCGACGCCGGAAGACGCACCGGCCAAGAAGGCCGAGCTTTTCGTCGTCGCCATCGAGTCCCGGCCCGAGACGAGGGCTGGCGCGCTATCCATTCGCGGACGCACGGAAGCTGACCAGAAAGCGATCGTGCGCGCTGACGCCTCCGGCGTCGTGACAGCAGCGCCGGTGGCGCAAGGCGCGGCGGTCCGGGAGGGCGATGTCCTCTGCCGCATCGACGTCGAAGCGCGGGCGGCCGCCCGGCGCGAAGCTGAAGCAGCGCTCGGCAAGGCGGAGATCGACTACCAGGCGGCGGTCAAGCTCGCGGCCGAAGGCTTTCGCTCGGAAGCCGGCCTTGCGGGGCTGAAAGCCGCGCGCGACCAGGCCCGCGCCAACGCCGACCGCGCCTTGATCGAACTTGAAAAGACACAGATCCGCGCGCCGTTCGACGGCGTTTTCGACGTGCGCTCGGCGGAAGTCGGGGATTTGCTGAAACCCGGCGATCCCTGCGGAACGGTCGTCAAGCCATCGCCGTTCCTGATCAAGGGCGCTGTCGCCGAAAAAGATGTCGCGCTGGTCCGGGCGGGCGACCGCGCGCGCGCATCGATCGCGACCGGCGAAATCGTGGACGGCGCCGTCCGCTTCGTCGCCGCCGCCGCCGATCCGGCGACGCGCACCTTCGACATCGAGATTGAGATTCCAAACCCGGACGGCAAGCTTCGGGACGGCGTCACGGCTGACGTCACCGTGCTAAGCGCGGCGCGCCCGGCGCACAAAATTCCGCGATCGGCATTGACGCTTGGCGATGACGGCCGCATCGGCGTCAAGCTGATCGACGCGGCGAACCGCGCCCGCTTTCACGCCGTCAGCATCATCGGCGAGGAGCGCGAGGGCGTCTGGGTCGCAGGACTTGAAGGCCCGCAACGCGTCATCGTGCGCGGCCAGGACTATGTGAAGGACGGCGAGACGGTGACCGCGGAGATTGCGGGCGCTTCATCATGACCGGTCTCATCGACGCTGCCTTCTCGCGCATCCGGGTCGTGCTGACGGCGCTTCTGATCGTGACGATTTTCGGCGCGTTCTCCTATATCAACATCCCGCGCGAGGCCGAACCCGACATTCCAGCGCCCTTCGTGCTCGTGACATTGCCGCTGCCCGGCATTTCGCCCGAAGACGGCGAGCGTCTGCTCGTCCGCCCGACCGAGCTTGAGCTGCAGTCGGTCGAGGGCCTCGTGCAGATGGACAGCCTCGCCTATGACGGCGCGGCGCAGATCATCCTTGAATTCGCAACGACCATCGACGTCGATCAGGCGGTGCTCGACGTGCGCGAGGCGGTCGATCGCGCCAAGGCGGAATATCCGGCGAGCGCCGAGGAGCCGGTGGTCACCGAATTCAACATCCAGAACGAGTTCCCGATCCTGACGACGATCATCTACGGCGACGCGCCGGAACGGGCGATCTTTCGCATCGCCAAGCGGCTTGAAGACGCCTTGCGCAGCGTCGGCGGCGTTCTGGAAGCGCGTTTGACCGGCGCTCGCGAGGAGCTCCTTGAAATCATCGTGCGCCCCGAAACACTGCAATCCTACGGCCTCACTGCGGCCGAGGTCGTCGGCGCCGTCACCGCCAATAACCAGCTTGTCACCGCAGGCGCGGCGGATTTCGCCGACGGCCGCTTTCAAGTGAAAGCCCCGGGCCTCATCAAGACCGCCGCCGACGTGCGCGACATTCCCGTGCGCGTCAACGGCGACCGTGTCGTCACCGTCGGCGACCTCGCCGAGGTTCGCCGGACCTTCGTCGACCGCCAAGGCTATGCGCTCTTCAATGGACGCCCCGCGATCGGCGTTGAAATCACCAAGCGCGCCGGCGCCAACATCATCGAGACGATCGAGGCCGCACAAAAGATCGTCCGCGACGACGCGACGACCTGGCCGGCGTCGATCCGGTACGAATTCTTGCGCGACGCATCTGTCAGCGTACGCGACAATCTCGCGGGCCTCACCTCCTCGGTTCTGACTGCGGTTTTCCTCGTCATGATCGTGATCGTCGCGGCCCTTGGCGTGCGCTCCGCGTTGATGGTCGGCGTCGCGATCCCGACGTCGTTCCTGATGAGTTTCCTGTTCCTCGCCGCCTTCGGCGTGACGCTCAATCTGATGGTGATGTTCGGCCTCATCCTCGCGGTCGGGATGCTCGTCGATAACGCCATCGTCATCGTCGAATACGCCGACCGCCGCAT
>DNZB01000389.1:591-11687 GCA_003506635.1 Parvularcula sp. | reverse complement strand
GTGCCGTTCCTGTTCTGGAACGACATTTCCGGCGAATTCATGAAATACCTGCCGATCACGTTGATATTCGTTTTGTCATCCTCGCTCGTCTCGGCGCTGATCTTTCTTCCCGCCCTCGGCTCCGTCGCGGGGCTGCCGCCGGGCCTCAAGCAGCGGTTCAAGATCGCCGGAAAGACCGGCGGGAACGCGCGCGTCGACAGTGATGATGTTGATCCGTTGACGCTCGGCGGCGTTTTCGGCGGCTATGCGCGTTTCCTCAATTCGATGATTGAAAGGCCCCTGCTCGCCATGCTGGCGTCGGCGGCCGTTCTCTTCGTCTGCTACAATGAATTCACGCTCGCCTCGCCCGATGTCGAATTCTTCCTCAAGAACGACAGCGAGGAGATCAACGTGCTCGTTCTCGGCCGCGGCAACATGTCGGCGGCGGAGAAATTCGCGGCGGTTCAGGAAGTCGCCGCGCGCATCGAAGGGCATGAGGCGATCGAGAGCATTTACCTGCAGACGGGTCCTGGCCTTGCGCGCTCCAACGACATGCCGGCCGAGACGATCGGCGTCGTCGGCGTCAATCTTGTCCCCTATTCGCAGCGCGAATCCTCGCGCGTTCTCACGGAAAAATATCGCGACATGATCGGCGCCGTGGCGGGCGTCGTCGTCGAAGTGCGCCAGCGCGAGGGCGGGCCGCCGATCGGCAAGGACGTGCAGGTCGAAATCTCGGGGCCGAGTTTTCCAGCGATGCTGGAAGCGGCGCGGAAAACCCGCGCCTTCGTCGATGAGGACACTGTCGTCGTCAACGGGCAGGAAGTGCCGACCTACATGGATCAGGAGGATTCGCTGCCGCTGCCGGGCGTCGAATGGTCGATGGAGATCGATCGCGCGCTCGCCGGCCGTTACGGCCTTTCCGTGCAGGAAGCAGGCGCGATGTTACAACTCGTCACCGACGGACTTCTCGTCGACAAATACCGCCCGGACGACGCAGACGAGGAAATCGACATCCGCGTCCGGTTCCCTGAGGAAGAGCGCTCGATTCTGGGGCTCGATCGCATCGCCGTCGCGACGCCAGGCGGGTCGGTGCCGCTGTCGAACTTCGTGACGCGCGAGGCGAAGCCGCAGGTCGACCGAGTCGTCCGGCGCGACGGCAAGCGCATCATCGAGATCAAGGCGAACGGCAACACCCGCGTCGACGGTCACCCGGTGAGCCAGGACGCCGCCATCGCCGAGGTCAAGGCCTGGCTTTCCTCCGGCGCGCTCGGCGATGATATCGACTGGATCATTCGCGGCGCCGACGAGGAGACGAACTCCGCAGCGCAATTCTTCATGGGCGCGATGGCGGCGGCGCTGTTCATGATCGCGATGATCCTGCTGTTGCAGTTCAACAATTTCTATCACGCCGGGCTGACGCTTACCGCCGTCTTTTTCTCGGTGTTCGGCGTCCTTCTCGGCATCGCGCTGACGGGGCAATATCTCAGCGTCATCATGACCGGCGTCGGCATCGTCGCGCTCGCCGGCATCGTCGTGAACAACAACATCATCTTCATCGACACCTATCAGCATCTCCGCCGCAAGGGCCTCGCCGTCAGGGACGCCGCAGTCCGCGCCGCGGTGCAGCGCGCGCGCCCGGTTCTGCTGACGACGGGCACGACGATCCTCGGCCTGCTGCCGATGGTCTTTGAACTGAACGTCGATTTCGCCGCGGGGTTGATTTCGCGCGGGTCGACGACGTCCGACTGGTGGGTGTTGTTATCGTCAGCGGTCGTTTATGGGCTTTTGTTCTCGACGCTGCTGACGCTGGTCCTGACGCCCGTTCTTCTCGCTGCGCCCTCCGTCATCGGCGCTCGCGCTCCGGCAGCGGTCGAGAGCGCGCGAAGCCTCATCAGGCGCATTCTGGGGCGGCGGGGAGAACCGCCCGCGCCCCTGCCGCCCGCCCCGCCGGCGAACGAAGAAACGGCGCCGTGGCGGCGCGCCGCGGAGTGAGGCGTCAGGCGCGCGCGCGCGCGGCCGCAAGTCTCGGCTCGACGAATGCGTCGAAAGCTTTCCAGTACTGATCGCGAATCTCGTCGCGTTCCATCAAAATCTCATGAAGGGCGCCCTTGATCGTCACCACTTCGATGAGCGGCGACTGCTTTTCAAGCCAGAGATGATCGCGCGACCGGACAAGGCAGTCATTTTCCGCCGACACGATCAGCACCGGAACCTTCATTTTTGCAAAGCGGTTCTTGCGATGAAGATCGTCCATCGCCTCCGTCGCGGCGCGGATCCAGCCATAGGTCGGCTCGCGGATGGCCGCGTTCGGGGCCGCCGATTGCAGCTCCTGAAAGCGCTTGTGACGGGCGCGGTCTGAGGTGAGGACGTTGCCTTCGAATTCCAGCGAATATTCCTTGACGTTCGGAATGGCGTATCGCGCGAGTCCAAAGCGCGTCGCCGCCTCGCCGAGAAGCCGGACGCCGAGGCGCTTGTGCGGCTCGTCGAACAGCGCGGTCATCGGCGCGCACAGAACCGCGCATACATATGTGTCGTCGCCGTCGGCGAGCATTTGCAGCGCCGGCGCGCCGCCCATCGAATGCGTCATCAGGACGTAAGGTCCGCTGAATCGCTTCTTAACGACCTCATCGACGAAGCGGCGAAGGTCCGAGCGGAAAACGCCGAAATCGCGGATATGCCCTTTTTCGCGGACAGGCAGCATGCGTTCGGACAGCCCCTGTCCGCGCCAGTCCATCGTCGCTGCGGAAAAGCCGCGCGCGCGCAGGTCCTCGATCACCTCGAAATATTTCTCGATGAACTCCGACCGGCCGGCCATCAGCACCGCCGTCGCGCGATGGTTCTTCGCCGGGAAGAGCGCGGCGCGAAGATAGCCCCCGTCGGCGCCCGCGAAATCGATCGCTTCGGCGCCCTCAGGAACCTTGTTCGTCTCGATGCGGATGAAGTCGGCTATGGGGAACTCTCCAGGATGAGGCGGGCCATGACGCTCATGTCGCCGCTGATCTTGAGGCGACCCGAGAGATACGCGCTTTCGAGCGCCCGCCCGCCCTGAAAAATGCGCAAGAGCGTATCGGCGCCGGCGCGCCAGACGCAAACAGGGGGCGCGCCGCCGGGCGGCGAATGGGCGACGGCGCAAGGGTCCGTGCGGCCGTCGACGAAAATCGCCGGCGCGCCCTCCGGCGCAATCTTCAAGACCGCGCCGAAGGGCTTTCGAAACGCGCCGGCCGCGGCGGCGAGGAGCAGGTCCGTCGCGGTCACGATTTCGGTTTGACGAATTTCAGCGTCATGCGGTCGCTTTCGCCGATCGCGTCATATTTCGCGCGGTCGAAATTCGGGGCTTCCTGTCCCGGCGATTGCGACGAGCGGCGCACCGGCGGCAAGGTCCAGACGCCGTAGGGGTGATCCTTCGTGTCCTTGGGATTGGCGTTGATCTCCGAGGCTTCAACGAATTCGAACCCTGCCCCTTCGGCGAGCGCCTTCACCGTCGATTCGCGAACATAGCCGGACGCCGGATCTTCCGGCGCGCCTTCATTCGCGCGATGCTCGACGACGCCTAGAACGCCGCCGGGCTTCAGCGCGCGGAAGAAAGCCTTGAAGTTCGCTTCCGCCTGGCCGGCGCTCGTCCAGTTATGCACATTGCGAAACGTCAGTACGACATCAGCCGTGCCAGCCGGCGCGACATCGAAGCCGTCACCGAGCACGGTCACATTGATGTCGCCGTAAAGCGTCGCGTCGGCGTAGGCGTCTTTGAAATTCTGCACGGCTTCCGCGGCGCGCGCGCTCGACGCCGGATCGCGCTGCGCGGCGTTGTAAACACCGCCGCCATTTTTAAGATAGGGCGCGAGAATCTTCGTGTACCAGCCCCCGCCCGGCCAGATCTCGACGACGCTCATGCCCGGCTCGACGCCGAAGAAGGTCAGCGTCTCCTTCGGATGTCGCCAGGCGTCGCGCGCCTTTTCTTCCGGCGAGCGGTGATCGCCGGCGATCGCTGCATCAAGAAGCGCGGCGGCGTCAGGCGCCGGCGCTGCCGCGGGCGCGGCGGCGGACGCGGGCCGTTCGGCGCAAGCCCCCAAGAGAACGCAAAGGGCGGCGGCGGCATGCAATTTCTTCACGAGGGCATTCCTCCATGACTGACAGGTCGAGCGGCTCTAGCACGGCTCGTCAAAAGGCCGAACCCCGGAGCCTTCGCCCCCCTTGAATGTCGTTTTTCAGCGCCTACCTCAAGCTCGCCGGACGCCTCTTGAGGGTCTGGCGCCGGGCGGGCCCGACGCATCGATCCGTCCCGGTAACCTTGCTTTGTGAAGAAGGAGACCTCCCCATGCGCAGCTATGATCTTGCCCCCCTTTATCGCACGACCGTCGGATTCGACCGGATGTTCGACCTTCTCGACGGCCTGTCGAAATCTGAGGGCGCGGGCTATCCCCCCTATAATATCGAGCGCGTCGATGACGACCGCTATCAAATCACGGTCGCTGTCGCCGGCTTCGCCGAGCGCGACCTCGAGATCGAACTTCATGAGAACACGCTGAAGGTCACCGGCCATCGACCCGAGACTGACGAGGGCCGCACCTTCCTTCACCAAGGCATCGCCGGCCGCTCCTTCGAGCGCCGCTTCCAGCTCGCCGATCATGTCAAAATCGAAGGCGCGAGCCTTGTGAACGGCCTTCTCAATATCGAGCTGCGCCGCGAGATTCCCGAAGCGAAGAAGCCGCGCAAGATCGAGATCAACGCCAATGGCGGAAAAGTCGAAGTGCTGAAGGCGTCGAACGCCGCCTGACGCCGATTGCCCCCCCGCGCATCGTCTACCCCCCCCGGACGATGCGATGACGAGGCGCCCGCCCTCCCCCTCCCGGGCGGGCGTTTCGTTTTTCGGGCGGCGCTTCAGCCGGCGATCAGCGCGCGCGCCTTGTCGAAAATTTCGGCGCTGGCGGCGAGGATCGAGCCCGCATGCATCGGCTGCGCGCCGCCTTCGATTTCGCTCACCACGCCGCCCGCCTCGCGCACGAGGACAATGCCGGCGCCGACATCCCATGAATTGAGATCGCGCTCCCAATAGGCTTCGAAGCGCCCGGCGGCGACGTAAGCAAGATCGAGCGCCGCCGAGCCGTAGCGGCGGACGCCGGCCGTTTCCGCGAGCACGCGGTCGACCTCTTTGAGCGCGCGGTCACGGCCCGGCCGACCCTTGAAGGGAAGCCCCGTCGCGAACAGGCATTCGTCAAGCGCCTTGCGATCCGAGACGCGCAGGCGCTTGTCGTTCAAGAACGCCCCCTCGCCCTTTTCAGCCCAGAAAAGTTCGTCCGCCGCCGGATTATAGACGACCCCAGCATGAGGCTGAAGGTCGCGTTCAAGGCAGATCGAGATCGCGAACTGCGCAAGGCCGTGCAGGAAATTCGTCGTGCCGTCGAGCGGATCGACGACCCAGCGGTTCGAGCTGTCGGCGCCGGCGATCTCGCCGCGCTCCTCCATCAGGAAGCCGTATTTCGGCCGGCCCTTCGACAACTCCTCAAAAAGGATTTGTTCCGCGCGATGGTCGGCGGCTGATACGAAGTCCGCCGCGCCCTTGCGCTTCGTCTGCAGGGCGTCGAGTTCGCCGAAGTCCCGGGAAAGGCCGCGCGCCGCCTTGCGCGCGGCGTTGATCATGACGGTCACGAGGGGTGAGGCGTGCGGCATCAGCTTGTCCGGGGGTTCTGGAAAGGCCGCGCACCATAGCGGCGGGGGCCTTCCGCGCAAGGGCCCCGGACGCCTGACGTTTTTCCCGAAAATTCAGCCCTTTGCGCAAGACAGGACGATCGCGCTAATGAGTGCGTCGACAGCGCCGGGACGAAGCCTTGAACGACGCCGCCGACCATCGCCCCGCCGCCGCCGCCCCTCAGCCCTCGCTGACGTCGCGGGTCGCGCGCGGCGCCGGCTGGATCGTCGCCGGGCGCGCCGTCATGGGCCTTCTCGGCTTTTTGAACACCGTCATCGTCGCGCGCCTGCTTCTTCCCGATGATTTCGGCGTCGTCGCGATCGGCCTCGGCGCCATGCAGATATTGACCAACGTCTCCGACATCGGCGTCAGTCAGGCCGTCATCAAGTTCCGCGACGCTCGCCGCGACGATCTCGACACGCTGTTCACCCTGTCCATGATCCGGGGGCTTATCATCGCGGCGGCGTTGGTCGGTCTTTCCGGGCCCGCCGCCGCCTTTTACGGCGATGAACGGGTCTTCCAGGTATTTTGCGGCGCGGCGCTTTACCCTTTGTTCACCGGGCTCATCAATCCAAAATTTTTCGAGTTCGAGCGCGACCTTGATTACTCGAAGGAGTTCATCGCAACCGTCATCTTCAAGCTCGCCGGCGTCGCCGTTTCGGTCGCAGTCGCCGTGCTTTATCGCAGCTATTGGGCGATGATCCTCGGGCTCGCCGCCAACGGCTTCGTGCAAATGCTCTTGTCCTACGCGATGCGCCCCCACCGGCCGCGCCTGACGCTCGTTTCCCTCAGAAAGGTCTTCGGCTTTTCGGGCTGGCTCGCCGGCGTCGGGATCATGAGCGCCCTGACGAACAAGCTTGATCCCTTGATCATCGCGCGCGCGATGGGCGCGGGCAGCGCCGGGCATTTTTTCATGGGAATGCAGCTCGCCGAACTGCCGACGCGCGAGCTCGCCTTTCCCGCCTCGCGCGCGATTTATCCGGGGCTTTCCGAATTGCAGGGCGATCCGGCGCGCATGCGCGAGGCGTACCTCAAGGGCGTTGAAGCGCTCGCCGCCTTCGCAATGCCGGCGGCGATCGGCTTTGCGCTGATCTCGCGCGATCTCATCCCGTTTCTCCTCGGCGCCAACTGGGCGGACGCTGCGCCGGTCGTCGAGATCATCACGCCGGTGATGGGCGCGCAGATGCCGTTCCTCGCGACGCAGTTTTACGCGATGGCGCTCGGCGCGACGCGGCTCGTTTTCTTTCGGGAGCTCGCCTTTTTCCTGATCCGTACGCCGGTCTTCATCGCCGCGACGATCGCCTATGGACTGATTGGCGCGGCCGCCGCGGTCGCCGCCTGCGGCGTTCTCTTCATCGCGCTCAACCTGACGCTTTACGCGCGTGTCGCCGGCGATGCGCTATGGCGGCCATTGTGGCGGGCGCGCCGGTCGCTTGCGGCGTCGGCGGCGATGGCCGGCGTCCTTCTGGCGCTGCGCGCTTCGGGCGCGATCGAACCCCTGGCGCCGCTATTGCGCATTGGCGTCGACGCGGCGTTAGGCGCAGCTGTCTATCTCGCCGCCCATGGGTTGCTCTGGCGCCTTGAAGGCGAGCCGGAGGGCGTGGAGCGCGCCTTGCTGTCGGCTGCGAGACCCGCCTTCCGGCGGCTCACCGGCTATTGACGCTCGAACTGCAACGCCCGGCTTGCGGAGCTTCACTCCTCGGCTAGAAGGAAAAAAAGCCCTGAGGAACCGCCCCTGATGACGCTGCCCCCCGTGACGTCGGAGATGATCGCCGCCAGCGCGTTCAAGCTTTTGATGACCGATCCGGCGTTCAAGGTCGGGCAGGCGACGATCCGCGGGAATGACTATCGCGTCTTTGAGAACGCGCCGCCGAACTTCACGGGCGTTTTCGCCCTGGGCGCCCGCCATGGCGACCGCGATTTCATCTATTTCGAAAACGAGACGTGGTCTTACGCCAAACTCTGGTCCGAAGCCGGGCGCTTTGCGGTCGCGTTGAAGGACGGGCTCGGCGTCAGACCCGGCGACCGCGTCGCCATCGCGATGCGCAATTATCCCGAATGGTGCGCGGCGTTCTTCGCGGTCATTTCGATCGGCGCCGTCGTCGTGCCGCTCAACGCCTGGTGGAAGACCGAAGAGCTGCGCTACGCCCTGAAGGATTGCCGCCCCAAACTCGTCATCGGCGACGACAAGCGGCTCGATCTCATCGCGCCGTGCAAGGATGAACTCAATTTGAAGTTCATCGCCGTGCGCTGCCGTCGCGCTTTCGCCGAGCACCGCTGGGAAGACCTTGTCGCGCGCGCCAATACCGACCGGATGCCTCAGGTCGAGATCGGCCCTGAAGACGATTATGCGATCTATTACACTTCCGGCTCGACCGGAAATCCGAAAGGCGTCCTCCTCACGCATCGCGGCGGCGTTTCGACCATCATGTCTTGGCTGCTGATCCTCGCCTCGATCACCGACGCCAACGGAGGCAAGCCGCTCCATGGCGACAACCCGGGCGTCGTTCTTGGAATCCCTTTGTTCCACGTCACGGGCAGTCACGCGATTTTCCTGATGTCATGGATCATCGGCCGGCGCATGGCGATGCTCTACCGCTGGGACGCGCGCGAGGCGGTCGAGCGGATCAACAAGCATCAGCTCACCAATTTCGTCGGCGTGCCGAGCCAGTCTTTCGAACTGATCGAGGCGGCGGGATCGACGGTCATGCCGACCCTCATCGACATCGGCTCCGGCGGCGCCAAGCGCCCGCCCGACCAGGTGGCGAAGCTGAAAGAGAAATTCCCGAACGCCAATCCATCGTCCGGCTACGGATTGACCGAGACGAACGCGGCGGGCTGCATCATTTCGCTCGGCGACTATCAAAAGCGCCCTGACTCAACTGGCCGCGCGTTGCCGCCGCTGTGCGACATCAAGATCGTCGGCGAAAATGGCGACTGCAAGACCGGCGAAATCGGCGAAATCTGGATCCGGACCGCGTCGAATTTCCGCGGCTATCTCAACCTGCCGGCGGACACCGCAAAGGCGCTGACGCCGGACGGCTGGTTCAGAACCGGCGATCTCGGCCGCCTCGACGAGGAAGGGTTTCTTTATATCGTCGATCGCCTGAAGGATCTCATCATTCGCGGCGGCGAAAACATTTCCTGCCTGGAGGTCGAGGCGCGCGCCTATCAGCACCCGGCGGTCGCGCAGGCGCTCGTCTTCTCCGTGCCGGACGAGGCGCTGGGCGAGCGCGTCGGCATGGTCGTATTCCCTCGCGAGGGCGTGCAATTCGACCCGCAGGAATTGCGCGACTTCATGGCGCGGGAGCTTGCCGGCTTCAAATGCCCGGAGCGTATTTGGGTCTCGCCCCAGCCCTTGCCGAAACTCGGCACCGAGAAGTTCGACAAACAGACGATCCGCCGCATCGCCTTGCAGCACCCCCCGGTGTGGAAAGCGTAAGGCGACTGCGGAAGTCTGTTGCAGCGCGCGCCGCGCCGCGCGATGGATCGGCGCTGGAGAACGGGAGCGTTCGATGACCGACCTTGAAGCGTTCCGCAAGGAAACCCGCGCGTGGCTTGAAGCCAATTGCCCGCCCGAGATGCGCGACGGCGCGGCGGGCGAGGAATTCATTTGCTGGGGCGGACGGAACTGGAAATTCAAATCCGAAGCGCAAAAGATCTGGCTCGACCGCATGGCGGCGAAGGGCTGGACTGTTCCCGCATGGCCGAAAGACTATGGCGGCGCCGGCCTCGATAAGGACGAGGTCAAGGTCTTGAAAGAGGAGATGCGCAAGCTCAAATGCCGCTCGCCGCTCGAAAGCTTCGGCATCTGGATGCTGGGGCCGGCGCTTTTGAAATACGGAACGCACGAACAAAAGGCGATGTTCCTGCCGCCGATCACACGCGGCGAAATCCGCTGGTGTCAGGGCTATTCCGAACCGAACGCCGGCTCCGACCTCGCCTCGCTCGCGACCAGGTGCGAAGACAAGGGCGATCACTGGCTCGTCAACGGGCAGAAGATCTGGACCTCCTACGCCGACGAGAGCGACTGGATTTTCGTCCTTGTGCGGACCGACGCCAAGGCCGCCAAGCATGACGGCATCAGCTTCCTCCTCGTCGACATGAGCTCGCCCGGCGTTTCGACGAAGCCGATCAAGCTCATCTCCGGCAAGTCGCCCTTCTGCGAGACGTTCTTTGAGAATGTGAATGTCCCGAAGATGCGCGGGCCCGGCGTCAACGCGATCGTCGGCGCGATGAATCGCGGCTGGGATGTCGCCAAATATCTGTTGACGCATGAGCGCGAAATGATCGGCGCCGGCGGCGGCGGTCTGCTCGGCGGGCGCGGCATCGGCGAGATTGCGGCGCAGTATGTCGGCGTCGATGAAAAGGGTCGCCTCGCCGACCCGCTGCTGCGCGGAAAAGTGGCGCAAGCGGAAGTCGACGGCTGGGCGTTCCTGCTCACCATGGAGCGTCTGAAAGACGAAGCGAAGGCCGGGCAAGGCATGGGCGCGAAATCGTCGATGCTCAAATATTACGGCACCGAGTTCAACAAGCGCCGCTTCGAGCTTTTCATGGACGCGGCGGGCTCGGACGGCCTCGAATGGGAAGGCGCGCGCTCCGAAGACGGCAAGCTCGCGAAAGACTGGCTGCGCACTAAGGCGAATTCCATCGAGGGCGGCACGTCGGAAGTGCAGCTTAACATTATCGCCAAGCGCGTCCTTGAACTGCCGGACGCTTGAGGACCTCTCATGCCCCTTATCCTCACCGAAGAACAGGAAATGCTCAAAGAGTCCGCTCAGCGGCTCCTTGATGAGAAAGCCCCGGTCGCAGCGCTAAGAAAACTCCGCGACGAGCGGTCGGAGGACGGCTTTTCCCGCGCGCTTTGGAAGGAAATGGCGGAAATGGGCTGGGCCGGCATCCTCGTCGATGAGGCCCATGGCGGCTCGGGCTTCGGCTTTGTCGGCGCCGGCGTCGTCGCCGAAGAAATGGGCCGTACGCTGACGGCCTCGCCGTTCCTGTCGACTTCGATCCTCGCGGCGACGGCCCTCAACAAATTCGCGAATGACGCGCAGCGCGGCGAATATCTGCCGAAAATTTCGGGCGGCGCCGTTGTGATGGCGCTCGCCGTCGATGAAGGCAGGAAGCACGGGCCCGTCAATATCGCGATGAAGGCGGAGAAATCCGGAAACGGGTTCAAGCTCTCTGGCTCGAAAACTTTCGTCGCCGACGGCCATGTCGCGGACAAGGTGATCGTCGCCGCGCGCACGGGCGGCGCGCCCGGCGAGGAGGCGGGGATCTCGTTGTTCCTCGTCGACGCCAAAGCGAAGGGCGTCAGCGCCGAGCGCACGCAAATGGTCGACAGCCGCAACGCCGCGCGATTGAACTTCGACAACGTAGCTGTCACCGGCGAGGATGTCATCGGCGATATCGACAACGGCTATATGGCGCT
>DNZB01000389.1:0-191 GCA_003506635.1 Parvularcula sp. | reverse complement strand
CAGCACCGCGCCGCGCATCTTTATTGCGAGATCGAGCTTGTAAAATCCGTTACGCTGAAGGCGTTGCAAGACCTCGACAACGCCTTCGGCATGGCGTCCGTCACCTGCTCGCTGGCGAAAGCCAAAGCCGGCGAAGTCGCCAAGCTCGCCAGTCAGGAAGCGGTCCAGATGCATGGCGGCATCGGCATGAC
>DNZB01000388.1:18002-18335 GCA_003506635.1 Parvularcula sp. | reverse complement strand
TGCAATAGTTGGCGGCGGGCTCTCCGGGGGGCTCGCCGCACTTGCTCTGGCGGGCGAAGGGTTTTCCGTCGCCCTCATTGATGCGCAAAGCCCCGCGCGCATGCGCGAGGAAGCATTCGACAGCCGGACCACCGCCCTTGCTTATGCGTGCGCGCGCGTATTTCGGCGGCTGGGACTGTGGGAGGCGATTGAGCCCCACGCAGAGCCGATCCGGAATATTCTGGTCACGGACGGACGCTTGTCGACTGAGAGGGGCGCCCGCGTATCGCCCTTGCATCTCCATTTCGATGGTTGCGAGCTGCGCGATGAACCAGCGCTTGGATATATTGTCGA
>DNZB01000388.1:17139-17735 GCA_003506635.1 Parvularcula sp. | reverse complement strand
GTAATCGCCTGCGCACGGCGCTTTTCGACCGCATCGCGCAAACGCCCGCGATCACGCTCTATGCGCCTGCGGAACGGACAAGCGCGGCGCGCGCGCCATCGGGCGCGCGGGTCGCATTGTCGACCGGCGCCGTCATTGAATAGCAACTNNACGGACGGGCGCCCGGCCGGGCCGGGCCGCCGCAGCGCCCGATCCGCCTGTCACCTGCATTTCGACAGCCGCGCGCTGAAGGCCGAGGAGCCTCTCGGCTATATCATCGAGAACCGCGTCCTTCGCGCCGCGATCTATGACGCGATCGAGCGTTCCCCGCGCATTGCGCTGATCGCTCCGGCGCGCGCGGGCGATCCTGATTTTTCAGGGGGCGCGGCGCGCCTTTCCCTTGACGGCGGGCGCCGCCTTGAAGCGCCGCTGATCGTCGCCGCGGACGGCAAGACGTCGCCGCTGCGCGCGGCGGCCGGGATTCGTCGCCATTCGTGGAGTTATCGGCAAACAGCGATCGTGACGACCGTCGCGCATGAGCGCGCGCATGGCGGCGTCGCGCAGGAATTGTTCCTGCCGTCGGGCCCGTTCGCGATTTTGCCGCTGACGAAAAACCG
>DNZB01000388.1:12960-16792 GCA_003506635.1 Parvularcula sp. | reverse complement strand
GCCGAACTCGCGCGCCGCTTCGGCGATTATTTAGGGTCCCTGTCGCTGGCGGGGCCCCGATCGGGCTATCCGCTCGGCCTTCACCTCGCGCAGTCCTTCATGGCGCCGCGCCTCGCGCTCATCGGCGACGCCGCCCATGCGGTGCATCCGATCGCCGGACAGGGCTATAATCTCGGCGTCAAGGATATCGCAGCGCTCGCCGACGTCCTCGGCGACGCCAGCCGCCTCGGCCTCGATATCGGGTCGCTGTCGGTTCTTGAGAAGTATCAGCGCTGGCGGCGCTTCGATTCGGCGACGCTCGCTTTCGGCACCGACGCGCTCAATCGTCTTTACTCGAACGATTTCGGCCCATTGCGTCTCGCCCGCGATCTTGGGATGGGCGCGGTCAACGCGGTTTCGCCGCTGCGGAAGTTCTTTATGCGGCAGGCCGGCGCGGACCTTGGACGTTTGCCTGCGCTAATGGCGCCGTAGTCAGCCCCGCAGCACCAGTTCCCGCCCGCGCGCTTCGACGCTTTCGAGCTTTGACAGGAAACTCATCCCGAGAAGGTTCATCGCCAGCTGATCGTCCGGGAGGATGAACGCGGTCACGTTCTCGACGCGAATCTTGTCGATTTCGATGACGTCGACCTCGACCATCGCCGCCTTTGTCTCGCCGTTCGCGGTGCGGACCGGGTGCTTATAGTCCGCCCACGATACATAGATGTTCGCGGCGCGCGCTTCTGAATCGCGCAAGGCGACGAAGCTCGCGCCGGTGTCCACCAGAAACGCGGAGGCGCGCCCGTTGACGGCGGCGGTGACGAAGAACTGGTGATTGGCGCCGGCGGCGAGGCGCACCTCGCCCGAACGCGAGGACTGCGGCGCGGCGATGACGGCGGCGGCGATCGGCTGGGTCTGCGGCGCGGCGCCCTTGTCAAGCTGACGGACGGCGAGCACCGATCCGATCACGCACACCCCGGCGATGACGGCGATTTCACGCATGACTTCAAGCCCCAGGCCCCGGAGGAAGGCTTGCACGGCGAAGGTTAAGGTTCGGCGGGGGAACGCGGTTAACGAAACGCTAAAGTCCGAGAACGTCCGCCATCGCGTAAAGCCCCGGCGGGCGGGCGGCGACCCAGCGCGCCGCGGCGATGGCGCCCCTTGCGAAAAGCCCGCGATCAAGCGCCCGGTGCGACAGCGTCACGACCTCTGAAGCGCCGGCGAACATCACCTCATGGTCGCCGATGACGCCGCCGCCGCGAATGACCGCCATGCCGATCGCGTCTTCGTCCCGCACGCCCTTGCGATCAAGGCGCATGTTCCCGGCGAAGGAAACGCCGCGCCCGTCGGCCGCCGCCTGCCCCAGCATCAACGCCGTGCCGGACGGCGCATCGGCCTTGGCGCGATGGTGCGCCTCGACAATCTCGATATCATAGCCGGGCCCGAGCGCTGCGGCGGCTTTTTTCGCCAGCGCCGCCAGCAGATTGACGCCCAGCGAGAAATTTCCCGATTTTACGACAGGCGCCGCCTTGGCGATGCGCGCGATCTCCGCTTCCTCGCTTTCGCTGAAGCCCGTCGTGCCGATCACCATCGGCGCGCCCGCCCATGCGCGCGCATGCGCCAGCGCCGCCGAGGGCGCAGTGAAATCGACGAGCACGCCGCCGCCGGCGAATTTCTCCAGCCGGTCCGTAATTTCGCCGTCTCCGAACGCGCTGCCGACGGCGCGGTGGCCGGCGCGTTCGACGCCGCCGACGATGGTGACGCCGTCTTCGCGCGCGGCGTTGAAGATCGCTTGCCCCATGCGGCCGGCGGCGCCTGCGACGATGATCTTGGCTTGCGTCATGCGCGTCCTCAGCTGACCCGGCGCGCGGCGTCGGCGTCGCGATCAAGCGCCTCCTCCGCATCTTGTTCGGGCGCCCAAGCGGGCCCGGCGGGCGGCGCGGGCAGCGCTGCGGGCGAGGCGTCGGCCGGCGCATCCAGCAAGGGCGCGGCTGCGGGCGAGGCGTCGGCCGCCGGGTCAAGCTCGACTTCGATTTCAACCGGCGCCGGTTCCGGCGCGGACGGCGGCGCGAAGAGCGCGATGACGTCGTCGCGGTCAAGGAGTTTCGACGCCTTTTGCGAAAGCTTTCCCGCTTTATGATAATCGGCGCGCGCGTGCGCGGCCGCCGCTTCGACGAGCGCATCGACGCCTTTTTCCCGGCGCCTCAGGACCCCGCGCAAGACGCGGCGTCGGCGCATCCCCGCAATATCCTTATAAAGACTGACGAGGAGACCGAAGACGCCGAGAAAGAGCGCGACAGCGGCGCCGGCGACGCCCGCTGGAGCATCCATCTTCCACCCGAACGCCGCGACCTGGACGCTCTGCCCGAGCGTCAGGAGGATTGTCGCCGCCGCCGCGAAAAAGACGATCGAGAAGATGAAGATCAGGAGGCGGAGCATCTAGAGCCGCCCTCCGGCGAGATCGGCCTGAAACGACTGTTCCCGTTCCCGAAGCGCTTGGTCGAGCGCGACGCGCGCCCGCGCGTCGGCGGTCCAGGGCGCGAGCGCGGCGGCCGCTTCAGGGTTGAGGCTTTCCGCCTCGGCGAGCGCGGCCGCCAGGTCGCCGGCGGCCGCGGCTGCCTCGACGCGCGACAGGATCGCCGCTGTCGTCCGTCCTTTGATCGCGCCCGACGGACGCAAATAGACGAGCGAGGCAAGGCTCGCCGCGGCGCGGGCGCCGAAATTCGCCGCTTCCGCGCGCCGCCCGGCGGCGAGCGCCGCGCGGTGGTGGACGGGAAAGCGCGCGGCGAGCGCGGCCGCGGTCGGCGCGCCGGCGTCAGCACGGTCGGCGATGACGGCCGGCAGCGGCCGTTCCTGCGGCTCGGCGAGAAACGTCTTCAGTTCGTCTGCATACGCATCGCCTGACCGCGCCCTCGCCGCCAACGCTGAAAAGGCGAGCGCGCGGCGCGCGTCGGCTTCAAGGCCGGCGAGCGACGGCGCGTCATGGGGCGTGAGCGCGGCTTCCGGCTCCTCCGTAGACGGAGGAATGCGATCGTCGTCCTTGAGGGCGCGCTTGGCCGCATCGCGCAGCGCGCTATTGGCGCCGCCGTCGGGCGCGGCGTGCGGCGCCGGCGGCAATTCGTTGATGTAGCCTTCCGCGGCGCCCGCGCCCGCCTCGCTCAGGTTTTCCTTGAAGGATGAGGCGTCGTTGAAAATCTTCGCCGGCGACGGATTGGCCGGACCCGGACCTTCATGCGCGCCGCCTTTTTCGGGCGCTGTGGCGGCCGGAAGTTCGATTGTCACCGGGGCCGGCGTCGGCGCGGCAGGCTCCGCGCCGGTCGCAGCGGGCGTGCGCGCGCGCGAAAAATAGACAAGGATTGCGATTGCAAGCGCGGCGGCGAAAATCGCGAGCAGAACAAGCCCCGGCGCGCGCCCGGCGACCCCGGGCGGGAGTGGCTCGGCAGGCGCGCTTTCAGGAACCGCCAGCGCGGTCCCGACGGGTTCTGCCGCGACCTCCGGGGGCGCCGGGTCGTCGGGAGCAGGCGGCTTGTCGTTGTCGCTTGTCATCGCAGCTTCAAAAGCGTCTCGCTGAATATAGCGACAAACCCGGCGGGACGAAGGCGCTTTTCACCTTCCCTCAGGCGCCGACGAGCGCGGCCATGGCGCTGGGCGAGCGTTCGGCCGCGATCTTGACCGCGCGCCAGCGCTCGGGCTGCGCCGCCGCTGCTACGGCTCCTGAAAAGGCCAGCACGGTGGCGCAAGGGAGGCGATCTTCAAGCCCGGCGCGGCGGATCTGCGCGATAAAGAGCGCAGCCGAGCGCGGCGAAAACAGCCCTACCGCGCAATTTTCGGGTTCAGCACTGAGGGCAAGGCGCGC
>DNZB01000388.1:8821-12592 GCA_003506635.1 Parvularcula sp. | reverse complement strand
GCCGGCAAGATGTAGTATCTTTTTAGATGTTTTCGAACGTGCAACGAGTTCCGCAAGGCTTTCGGCATCGCCGTCCGCCGTCGCGATATCGGCAAAGCCGGCGCGGCGGGCCTCGTCCGCAGTTGCAGCACCGACGGCAAATGCTTTCGGGCGCTGACCGGCATTGGCGCGCGCAAAAGCCCGCACCCCGTTCGCCGAGGTGAATGCGAGCGCTTCGTCGGCTTCAACCGGCGCTTTGACGTCGCGAAACCGTATGGCCATGACGGGCGACAGGATCGGTTGGCCGCCGGCGGCAAGGATCGCCTGCGTGAATGTGTCCGCGTCTGGAGGCGGCCGGGTATTGATGACTTTGATCGGATGATCAGGCATTGCGCGATTGAAAATGGGCTATGGGTAAAAGGCGACGCGGCGGTAGCGCAGCACTATTTGAAAAGCGCGCCGCGCACTACCTGCCGCCGGCAGACGGTCGCCGGCTGCCCCGGTCCCGATGATCCTCGCCCAGGTAAATGACGCAAGACCTTACGATCCTCGGCATTGAATCGAGCTGCGACGATACCGCGGCGGCGGTCGTGCGGACCCGCGACGGCGATACGCGCGTTCTGTCAAACATCACGCTGGCGCAGTTCGACCGGCACGCCGCGTATGGCGGGGTCGTGCCGGAGATCGCCGCGCGCGCGCATGTCGAGCGCATGGACGGCGTCATCGCGCAGGCGATGGCGGAAGCCGGTGCGCGATTCGAAGACATTGACGCCATCGCCGCGACGGCGGGTCCGGGTCTGATCGGCGGCGTCATCGTCGGACTGACCGCCGCCAAGGCGCTCGCCCTCGCACATGACAAGCGGCTGGTTCCCGTCAATCATCTCGAAGCCCATGCGCTATCGGTACGGCTGACTGAGGCCGTTGAATTTCCTTATCTTCTTCTCCTCATTTCGGGCGGCCATACGCAGCTGATCGAAGTCGCCGGCGTCGGGCGCTACCGGCGGCTTGGCACGACGATCGACGATGCCGCGGGCGAGGCGTTCGACAAAGGCGCGAAACTTCTCGGCCTCGGCCAGCCCGGCGGGCCGATGATCGAGCGCGCCGCGGCGGGCGGCCAGCCCTACCGGTATGTCTTTCCAAAACCACTCGCCGGGCGGACGGGCTGCGATTTTTCGCTTTCGGGGATGAAGACAGCCTTAAGGATGACCGCGGAAGCTCTGCCGAACCCGACCGGTCAGGATATCGCGGACCTTGCCGCCAGCTTTCAGGCGGCGCTTGCCGCGCACCTCGCCAGCCGGACCGCCAACGCGATCGACCTGTTTGAGGCGACCCCCGGTCCGTCTGTCCTTGTCGTCGCCGGCGGCGTCGCCGCCAATTGCGCGATCAAGGAAAAATTGAAGACATTGACCGCAGCGCGCGGCTGGCGGCTTGTCTATCCGCCGCCGAAATACTGTACCGATAATGGCGCGATGATCGCCTGGGCCGGGATTGAGCGGCTCCGCGCGGGCCTTGCGCCCGCGCCGGAGGAGGCGCTCGCCTTCGCCCCCCGCGCGCGCTGGCCGCTCGCCGAGCCGCCGGAAGGCCGCGCCCATGGCGGCGGCAAGAAGGGGCCGAAGGCCTGAATTGATGAAGGTCAACCAGCGCCGGCGGCGCAGCGCCATCATGCGCTTCCGGCGAAGGTCAACACCGCATGAGAAAAGACGGCGAAAATCTTGACGATGGCGCTGACCTTAACGGCCTCAGCGAGGCGGAGGCCGCGCGCCGCCTCGCCGCCGAAGGCTACAACGACCTGCCGCGCCGGCGAAGCCGCGGCCCATGGCGCATCGCCGCGGAGGTCATGCGCGAGCCGATGTTGCTGCTGCTTGTCGGCGGCGGGCTTGTCTATCTCGCGCTCGGTGACCGGACAGAGGCGCTGATGCTGCTCGCCTTCGCCAATTTCTCAATCCTTGTCACCATCATCCAGGAAAGCCGCACCGAGCGCGTGCTGGAGGCCTTGCGCGACCTTGCGAGCCCGCGCGCGCTTGTCATCCGCGACGGCGTGCGGCGGCGGATTCCGGGGCGCGAAGTCGCGCGCGGCGATCTCGTCGTCCTTGCCGAGGGCGACCGCGTTCCGGCGGACGGCGTCATCGTCGAGGGCCAGGATCTCGCGGCGGATGAATCGCTGCTGACCGGAGAGGCCGTTCCGGTCGCCAAGCATCCCGATCCTGCGGGCAAACCGCCGGCAGGCGCGCGGCCGGGCGGCGACGGACAACCGATCGCCTATTCCGGCGCGCTGATGGTGCGCGGAACCGGCCTTGCGCTGGTGTTTGCAACCGGCCCGGCGACAGAGATCGGCCGCATCGGCGGCTCGCTCAGCGCCCTCAAGGAGGAGCCGCCGCGCCTTCAGGTCGAGATGCGTCGCGTCGTCCGATTCTTCGGCGCCGTCGCGCTTGTCGTCAGCGGCGCGGCGGTTGTTCTTTATGGCGTCAGCCGCGGCGACTGGCTGGCGGCGACGCTGCAGGGCGTCGCGATCGGCATGGCGATGCTGCCGGAGGAGTTTCCGGTCGTTCTCACCGTCTTTTTCGCCATGGGCGCATGGCGGATTTCAAAGGCGCGCGTGCTGACGCGCCGGGCCGCCGCGATCGAGAGCCTCGGCGCGGCGAGCGTTCTTTGTACGGATAAAACCGGGACGCTCACCGAGAACCGCATGCGGGTTCAAAAGGTGCTGAGCCGCGCCGAAATCTTGGACGGCGCGCGCGACGACAGGGCGGCGCACGCCGGCATTGCGGCGATCGGCGTCCTGGCGAGCGCCAGGACCCCCGTCGATCCGATGGAGAAGGCGTTCCACGCGCTCGCCGACGCGCTCGCCGGGGGGGCTGCGGGCGCCGCCGGCGAGTCGGCGCAAGTTCACGCCTTCGGCCTTTCTCCCGATCTTCTCGCGGTCGCCAATGTCTGGCGCGCGCCGAACGGCGGCGCGCTGATGGTGGCGGCGAAAGGCGCGCCGGAGGCGATCGCGGACCTTTCCCGCCTTGACGGCGCCGCGCGGGCGCGGGCGCTGGCGGCGGCGCAGGAAATGGCGTCCGGCGGAATGCGCGTCATCGGCGTCGCCAGCGGCGAATGGCGCGGCGAGCGGCCGCCGGGGTCGCCGCGCGATGTCGCCTTCGCGTTTCTGGGGCTGGTCGGCCTCGCCGATCCCTTGCGCGCCGGCGCGCGCGCGGCGGTCGAGGAGTGCCGCGCCGCGGGGGTGCGCGTCGTGATGGTGACGGGCGACTTTCCGGCGACGGCGACAGCGATCGCGAAAGAGGCCGGCATCGACGGCGGGCGCGTCATCACCGGCGAGGAAATCGCACGCCTTGACGACGCGGCGCTCGACCGACGGATCGCGGCGGCGGATGTCTTTGCGCGCATCATGCCCGAGCAGAAGCTGCGGCTCGTCCGCGCGTTGAAAGCGCGCGGCGAGATCGTCGCCATGACGGGCGACGGCGTCAACGACGCCCCGGCGCTGAAGGCCGCCCATATCGGCGTCGCGATGGGCGGGCGGGGATCAGACGTCGCGCGCGAAGCGTCGGCGATCGTTCTTCTCGATGATGATTTCAGCGCCATCGTGAAGGCGATCCGCCTTGGACGGACGATTTACGACAATCTCGCCAAGGCGGCCGCCTTTATCATCGCCGTCCATGTGCCGATCGCCGCGCTGGCGATCGCACCCTTGCTGACCGGAACGCCGATCCTCCTGGCGCCGGTTCATATCGCGCTTCTCGAAATGGTGATCGACCCTGTCTGCGCGCTCGTCTTTGAAGCAGAGACGGCGGA
>DNZB01000388.1:5849-8499 GCA_003506635.1 Parvularcula sp. | reverse complement strand
AAGATGGCGCTCTTCAGTTTCGTGCAAGGCGCCGTCGCTTCGCTTTTGATCGCCGGGGCCCTCCTTTACGTGTCATCGCACGGCGGAAGCGAAGCGGTCGTGCGCACGACCGCTTTTCTGGCGCTGCTGGCGGCGATCGTGGCGTTGGTGCTCGTCAATCGGTCCTTCAGTTCTTCGATTGTCAGGGCGATCGCGCGGCCGAACCGGCCGATGGCGGTGATCTTTCCCCTGGTCGCGCTGGCGGCGGCGGCGGCGGTCAACATCGAACCGGCGCGGACGCTGTTCCGGTTTTCCGCGATCAGCCCGGCCGAGGCGACGGTCGCCGGACTCGCTGGCTTTCTAACTCTCTTCGTCCTTGAGGGGCTGAAGCTCGCGGGCGCGCTCCGGCGGCCGAAGGCCAGCCACGAATAAAAACGCGGAAGCCGGGAGGGGGTGGCTTCCGCGTTCTTGAACTCGCGGGACTAGGGGGGGGTGGGACTCCCGGCGTTGAAGGGGCGTTCTGGCCGGGAAAGTCTCGCGAGCGGGGCTTCGGTCGCGGCGCGGTGGCCGCGGAAATCGTCTCGTCCTCAGGCGATGAAGCCGGGGTTCAGGAAGCCGATCGCCGAGAGATATCCACCCGCGATGACCGCGGACAGGAGGATGGCGAAGGCGAACCGGAAGCCGGCGTGGCGGGAATTGCTGGTGATCATGGCTGTTTCTCTTGGTCTTTTTCTGTTCGCCGCGTCCCGTCAGGCCGTTTCGTACGGCGCTGGCGGCGGCGATGACCGGTATCTAGGAGCCGGTCCGGCGGCTGTCAATGAATGAAACGAAAAATATTCAGCGTTCAGGCTTCATTGTTTCTAACGCTGCCTTCAAGCGCGCTTATGCCCCCCGGACGAGCCCGGAGTGCCGCCACGCGAACCCGTCGAGCACGAGGTCCATAACCTCATCGAGTTCCGCCGCCAGGGTTTGAAAATCGCCCTCGAAGAAGATCGCGGAGGTCGTAAAGCGGAAGAATACGTCCTGGAGAAGCCTTGCGACGCGCGCGCGGTCCGGCAGGACGAGGTCGCCGGCGGCCGTGCCGCGATCGAGGACCTCCTCGATGATCCGCGCTTCGGCGGCTTCCCATTCGGTCGCGAAGGATGCCCGCTCTTTGAGAATTTCCTGCGATAGCTCATAGGCTTTTGGCCGTTCATGAAAGCGGTCATAGGCAAGCCGCAGCTTGGTGCGGAAATAGGTGCGCAGCCGTTCTGCGGTGCTAAGGCCCGGCCCGTCGACCGCCGATCGCAACTCCTCCAGATGGTCGGCCCGGAGCCGCCGGACGAAGGCTTCCGCAATGTCGAGTTTGGACGGGAAAAAGCGGTAGAGGTTCCCGGGCGACATGTTGCAGTCGCTGGCGATCTCCGACATGGTCGTTTTGCTGTAGCCGTAATGCAGAAAGCGGCGGCTGGCGGCGTCGAGGATCGCGGTCGCGGTTTCGTCGGGCGGCGACGCGAAGGCGGCAGGCAAGGCGGAAGCGTTCATGCTGAATGCTTTCGTTCCTGTTCAGGATTTTATCATCGCACATGTCAGCTGCTTCGTCACCTTTCTCATCGGCGGCGGTTATCGGCGGCGGCGCATGGGGAACCGCGCTTGCAAGCCTGATGGCGGCAAAGGGCGTCGATACGCTGATCTGGGCGCTTGAACCGGCGACGGCGGCGGCGATCAACACCCGCCGCGTCAACGAAGCTTTCCTGCCGGGCGTGACGTTGCCGGAGGCTTTGCGGGGGACCGCGGATATCGGGGCGGCGGCCGGGCGGGAGGCCTACCTTTTCGTCGCGCCGTCCCAGCATGCGCGGGCAGTCCTTGCGCAGGTGAAAGCGGTAGCGCCCGCCGCTGCGCCGCTTCTCCTTTGCTCCAAGGGGATCGAGCGCGAATCCGGCCTGATGCTGACCGAGGTGTTGAAAGCCGTATGGCCGACCGCGCAGGCGGGCGTTCTTTCCGGCCCGAGCTTTGCCCGCGATGTCGCCGAAGGAATGCCGACTGCGGTCACCTTGGCTGTTGAAAACCAGGCGCTTGGCCGGCGCTGGCTGGCGACAGTGAGCGCGCCGCATTTCCGGCCCTACCTGTCGGATGACCTCATCGGGGCCGAGCTAGGCGGCGCCGTCAAGAATGTGCTGGCGATCGCCGCCGGCGCCGTCATTGGCCGCGGTCTTGGCGACAGCGCGCGCGCGGCCCTGATCGCGCGCGGCTTCGCCGAGGTCTCGCGCCTTGCCATGGCGCGCGGCGGCAGGGCCGAAACGCTCGTCGGGCTGTCAGGCCTTGGCGACCTTATCCTCACCGCGACCTCGCCGCAGTCGCGGAACTACTCGCTCGGACTTGAATTGGGGCGCGGGCGACCGCTTGAAGAGGTGCTGGGCGGCCGGACCTCTGTCACCGAAGGGGTCGCGACCGCGCCCGCCGTCGTTGCGATGGCGAAAGCGGCGGGGGTCGAAATGCCCATCTGCGCCGCTGTCGCCGACCTCGTTTCCGGGCAGCGCGGACTTGACGAGATCATCGCGGCGCTGCTGGCGCGGCCGCTGAAGGCCGAGACAGCCTGACGCCAAAAACCTTACGGTCCGGGGATCATTTTCGTGGAGAGACGAGAACGGCGGCGGTGTCAGGCGCCGCGGCCGTTCCGGTATGCGCGGCA
>DNZB01000388.1:0-5537 GCA_003506635.1 Parvularcula sp. | reverse complement strand
GGCGATCGCCCGACAGCTTTCAAACCCGGTGCGGTATTGCGAGGACATCACCCCGACATCCTTGCCGGCGAGATGAAAACCCTGATCAAAACACTGGCAAAGGACGTCCCCGGCCGAAGCATCGACGATCGGGCCGCTGTCGGTTCCGGCAGTCGGGCCGGGGAGCGGCGTCGGCCTGCTGTTCCAGCCGCCATTGCCGGCGACCATGAAAATCGCGGCGCCCAACACCACAAGGGCGAGCACGCCCCCGAAAATGGCTTCAATGTTCTTCATAACCACCCCTCGGGCCCGACAAGACCCCACGCAACCAGACCTTAACTATAGACTGGAAACCGGGGCCCGGGGAAGGCGGTCAGACGGCTTGCTGCGCGGGGGGAGTCCTCGTCATGATTGCACCAGCGCCGGTTGGCGGCGGAGGCGCGGAGCCCCTTGATGCAGAACACGGACTTGCCGGGCCGGCAGCAGCACTACGCCAAGGCGTGGACGGACTATCTTGCGACGGAGCAGGTCAAAACCGGCCATCTGGTGACCGGACATGCCGCCGCAATGCTCGCGGGGATGCAGACCGCCGCTTCGTACGGCGCCATCGTCGATCTTGGCTGCGGGACTGGCGCTCTTCTCGCCGACCTCAAGGCCGCGGGGACTGCTTTTGAGGGCTATCTCGGCGTTGATTCAAACTCGGTTCTGCTTGCGCAGGCGGGGGCGGAAGCGCAGGGGCGCGCGGCGTTCATGGTCGCCGATCTCGGCGATCCCGCCGGCCAGAACGAAGCGCTCGCCGCAGCGGCGCGGCGGGCAAGACCCGAAGAGACCATCTTTGCGCTTGTTCGCGTCCTCAACTACCTGCCCGACCTGGCGGCATCCATGCTGCTCGGCAAGCTCGCCGAAGGGGCGGCAGGGGCGCAATTCCTGATTCTGGAGGCCTATCCGGGCCCGCTCGATCGTCCGGACAAGGACAATCCGCTGAAATCAGCGATCGAGGAGGAAATGATGGACGAGGCCCGGGTCGTTCATCATCTCCGCGATCCATTCCAATATGTCGATTTCCTCTCGGCGCGGAGCGTCGGCGAACTCAGCGCGCGCGCGGCTTATCTGCGCGGGCCCGCCGCGCCCAGCCATTTCACCATCACTGGCCGCTTCGGAGCGAATGCTTGATCTTCTTTTTCATCACCAAACCCGCCTTCACGCCCGAGGACTGGCGCGCGCTGCAAAGCCTCTATCGCGAGCGCGGGCCGGCCTTTCGCGAGGGCGCGGGCGTGTCGGCGGAGATATCGCTGATCGCGTCCGCGGGGGTTTATCTCGGCCCGAACGTCGCGCCCGGCGACGATTTCGCCGCCGCGGTCGAAAGCGCGTTTGTGCGCGGGCGCGCGGCGCCAGGCCTTTTTTGCCGGCGCCCCGCGCTCGCCGCGCGGGTCGCTGCGGAACTGGGGCCGGCGCTCGGCGTTTCGGCGCCGATCAAAGCCCATGTCTGGGCGGTCGTGATGAAAAGCGGGGTCGTGACTTATCTGACCGCAGCGCAGATTGCGGACGGCGCGGCGGCGAGCGCCATCAGCCATTTGCAGGCCAAGCTCGGCTTTGAATCGCTGGTGCGCGGCGCGCTGCACAAGCCATTCCAGCGCGATCTTGAGCAGCTGACGCAAAAATCGATCGGCGCCGCGCAGGCGGTTTCGCTCGATTTCTCGCGCGCGCCGAGTTTCGTCGTCGCGATCTATGACGAGGCCGCCGCCGCAAAGGCCGATGTCGAAGAGGTTCACCGGCTTGAAGACGGCGCCGCGCAGGACAGGACCGATGCGCTCGCCTTGCGCAATCTTGGCGTGTCGCGGGCGTTTTTCGGTTTCGGCAATGCAAGCATCGTGATCGCAGACCCGCGCTACGCGGCGGCGCTGCTGCCGCCGATCGTGTTCGTCGACAGTCTTTTCAGCCTCAACAGCTTCATCGGCGACCGCGCCGTCGAGGCGCCGGACGCCGGCGCCGATGCGAACAGCGCCCGGCGTCCCGAACGGCTGACCGACATCGAAGACCGCATGGAGCGCAACCGCCGCCAGTCGCGCGATTTCCAGACGATCAACGGCGAAAGACTGCGCGTCGAGGGCGCGTTCAAGCCCTGGCAATGGGGCGTTTACGCCGCCCTCTTTGAATCCTGGCGCATGGCGCGGATCATCGAGTCGACGCAAGAAGCGATGCGCATGCGCTATGAACGCGACGCATCCTTGCTGGAGCTGCGGGTGGCGCGCAGCGCCCGCCGCCAGAACGCGATCCTGCTCAGCCTCGTCTCCTTGCAGATTTTCAGCGTCGGCCTTGCGATCGGCGACGCCGCGCGGCCGCTGGCGGCGAGCGGCGTCGATTTCAGCGACTGGGGAACGCTCGTCGCGCTTGGCGCGCCGCTCGCCGGCCTTGTCATCGGCCTCGCCGTCACCATCGCCTTGCTGCGAGAGAATCGATAGCGGCCGCCTACCGCATGTTCCGCCGCGCCAGCAGCTTGAGGCGGAGCGCATTGAGCTTGATGAAGCCTTCGGCGTCTTTCTGGTCGTAGACGGCGTCTTCCTCGAAGGTCACATGCGCCATCGAGTAGAGCGATTTCGGCGATGAGCGCGCGATGACGCTCGCCTGCCCCTTGTAGAGCTTCAGCGTCACCGTACCTTCAACATGCTCCTGGCTCTTGTCGATCAGGGCTTGCAGCATCTCGCGCTCGGGCGCGAACCAGAAGCCGTTATAGATAAGCTCGGCGTATCGAGGCATCAGTTCGTCCTTGAGGTGTCCCGCGCCGCGGTCGAGCGTGATTTGCTCGATGCCGCGATGGGCGGCGAGAAGGATCGCCCCGCCGGGCGTTTCATAGACACCGCGCGATTTCATGCCGACGAACCGGTTTTCGACGAAATCGAGCCGGCCGATCCCGTGCGTGCGCCCGAGATCGTTCAGCGCGGCGAGGAGGCTGGCCGGCGACAGCGCCTCGCCGTTCAGCGACGCCGCGTCGCCGCGCTTGAACCCGATCTCGATGATCTCCGGCCGGTCGGGCGCGGTTTCAGGATCGTTTGTACGCTGATAGACATAGTCGGGCGCCGGAACGCCGGGGTCTTCCAGCACCTTGCCCTCCGAGGACGTGTGCAGAAGATTGGCGTCGACCGAAAACGGCGCCTCGCCGCGCTTGTCCTTTGGGATTTCGACCTGATGGGCTTCCGCCCAGGAAATCAGCTTCGTGCGGCTTGAAAGATCCCATTCGCGCCAGGGGGCGATCACCTTGATGTCAGGATTGAGGGCGTAGGCCGAAAGCTCGAATCGCACCTGGTCATTGCCCTTGCCGGTCGCGCCATGGGCGACCGCGTCCGCGCCTGTTTCCTTCGCGATCTCGACGAGGCGCTTGGCGATCAAGGGCCGCGCGATCGAGGTGCCGAGCTGGTACTGGCCTTCATAAAGCGCGTTCGCGCGCATCATCGGAAAGACGAAATCGCGCACGAATTCCTCGCGCACGTCTTCAATGTAAATTTCCCTGACGCCGTTCCGCTCGGCCTTGCGCCGCACCGGTTCCAGCTCGTCGCCCTGGCCTAAGTCCGCGGTGAAGGTCACGACCTCGCACCCATATTCGACCTGCAGCCATTTGAGGATGACCGAGGTGTCGAGCCCGCCTGAATAAGCGAGCACGACCTTTTTGACGCCCTTGTGTTTGCTCATCGCACGCTCCGACCTCAAGCGCGGCGAGGGATGGCGGCAATGCGCTCGCGGCGCAAGCGGATTTTGAAGCGCTGGCGCTTCAGACCGTTCGGTCAGGGTCGGCGCGCCAGGCGAAATAGGAGGCGACGACGGCGACAAGCGCCGAGGCGAGGACGCCGGCCGTCAGCACCAGCGCCGTTTCCGGCGTCGAGGAAAGCAAGCTGGCGGCGACCGTCGCTAGGCCCGTCAGCACGAAGCCCCAGCCGGCGATGCGGTTGGCGATGACCCAGGCGTGCTCGCTTGACAGCGTCCACGGCGTCCTCACGCCGGCGAACCAGTTCGAACGCGATTTTGCGAGGAAATTGCCGATCACGGCGACGACCAGGCCCGCGGCGGCGAAGATGAAGCGCACCTCCGGCGCGTCGCCGGTGACGGCCGCATACATGACGGCGAGATGCGCCGCCGTCGCGATGAAGGTTCCGCCGATCCAGCCGGTGAGATAGAGCCCGGCGCTGCGGCGGAGATTGTCCTTGCGCGGATCAAGCAGCGGCAGAGCCGCAAGCGCCACGTTAAGGCCCGCGATGACCGCCGGGACGACCCAGACCAGAACGCCGAACGGGGCGTAGCGGTCCGCCTCGCCGCGCAGGTTGAAATGCGCCGGGACGAGCGTGTCGGGCGGCACGGTCCGGCTTGCATAAAAGGACGCCGATACCGCGATCGCCAGCAACAGGCCGCTCCAGAATAGACCGCGTTTGATCATCTCACCCCTCCCGCTTGTTTGCGCCGCCGCGAAGGCGCAGCGCCCGGCGCGACGCGCAAGAGCGCCATCAGCCCGGCGACCGCTTCTTCAGCGACCGAAAGATTGATGCGATAAATAAGCGAGGCGCCGCGCCGCTCGGCGGTGATGAGGCCCGCTTCTTTCAGCACTGAAAAATGCCCGGACAGCGTCGGCTTGGCGAGGTCAAAAGCCTCGGCGATATCGCCCGCGCTCATCGCCCGGTCGCGCAGCATCGCAAGAATTTCGCGGCGCACCGGATGGGCGAGGGCCTGAAACAGGTCGGACATAGTTCGCTATTTAGGCAACGACCGAAATATAGTCAAGCCGCGTCCGCGCCTCATCGAAAGCGCGCGATGAAGCGGCGGTCGATCTTTTCCTTCCAGCGGTCGGCCCAGCGCCCTTCCGCCGCGACGCGCCCGCGGACAGCGACGGCGCCGTCCGGCCAGAAGGAAACGAGCGCAAGATAATCCGCTTGCGGACGATAGGGCGCCGGCGCGCCGCCCGTCAGCGCGGCGGCAAGGTTCGCCGCGAGCAAGGGCCCCTCGCGCACAGCGAAGACGCCCGCCTTCGGCAGGCCGGCGAAGGCGGCGCAATCGCCCGCTGCGAAAATCGCCGCATCAGCCGGGCTTTGCAGCGTCGGGGTGACGGCGAGAAATCCCGCGCCGTCCTTCGGAAGGTCGAGCGTGGCGAGAAGCGGCGCCGGCGCGACGCCCGCGGCAAGGATGACCGCCCCCGCCGCGAGAGCGCGCCCGCCCTCAAGCGTGACGCCCGCGCCGTCGGCGCTGACGGCGTCGGCGTCCGCGATCACGTTGACGCCGCGAAGGCCAAGGCGGCGCGCCAGCATCGCCCGCGCCGCCTTGGGCGCGGCCGGCGCTAACCCCGCCTGGCCGGCGACCAGCGCAGCGCGCGCGCCGCGAAGGCTGAGCGCGGCGGCGAGTTCGATCCCGCCATAGCCGCCGCCGACGATGACGACATCTTTCACCGTCGCCGCTTCGATCGCGGCGATGAAGGGTTCGACAGGCTTCGTCGGCAAGATCGCGGCGCCGCCCCCGGCCAGCAGGGGATTGCGCGCGACCGCGCCGATATTGATGGAAAGAACGTCATAGGGAATTTC
>DNZB01000194.1:6563-12293 GCA_003506635.1 Parvularcula sp. | reverse complement strand
ACGGCGATGTACATCCAGCCGATGTCGCCGAGGAATTCCGCTTGACCTTCAGCGTCGCCGCGCTGCGCCAGGTTGACGCCGGGATGGCGCTCGCGCCATTTCGGAACGAATTCTTCCTGGATCGACTTCATGATGGCGGCGCGGTCCGCCCCTTCGGGCATTTCCGCGGTCACTTGCGCCGACCGCTTGCGGTCCCGGCGGTCGATTCGCTTGTAGCTGGGGGCGAATGTCGCATCGGCGACGGCGGTGAGCGGCACTTCGCGCCCGTCCGCGGTTCTGACGCGCATGGATTCGATCGAGGTGAGCGACTCGCGGGCGAGGGCGGGGTAGCGGACCATGACGCGCACGTCTTCCCCTTCACGCGGCAGGCGCTGGGCTTCCTCGCCGTAAAACGCCTGCCGGACCTGGCGCGTCACCTCTGACAGCGTCAGGCCGAAGCGCTGGGCGCCGGGCTTCAGGCTGATTTGCAGCTCCGGCGTTTCCGATTGCAGGCTGTTGCGGACGTCATAAAGTCCCGGCAGCGACCGCATGTAGTTTTGGAGATCGACCGTCGCAAGCCGCAGTTCTTCAAGGCTGTTCGACTCGATTCCAAAGGCGAAGTCCGGCCCGCCGTCATTGATCGTGTAGCCGACGTTGATTTCCTCCGCATCCGGAATGTCGCCGAGCCGCGAGCGGAAAAGTTCTGCGATGTCCTTCGTCGACTGCTTGCGTTTGTCGCCGTCGATGATGGTGAGGTAGGAGGTGACGGTTCCTTCCTGCGCGCTGATATAGATCGCCTTGACGAAATCTTCTCCCTCTATCTGGCCGAGTTCCTTTTTCAACGCCTCGCCGGCGCTTTCGACCTCTCCGAATATCTCAAGGCTGCGCGAATAGGGCGATCCCTCCGGCATCCTGACGGTCAATGAGACAAACGTGCCTTGCACTTCCGGTTCGAACTTGAACGGGACCCACCCTTGCGCGATCAACGCCACGGAAAGGGAGAACGCGACCAGAAAAAACGCGACCGTGAAATAGCGAAACCGCAAGGCGAGCTTGATCAGAGGGCGCACGGCGCTGTTGGCGAAACCGAGGAGCCCGTCGGCGAAAAAGCTTTGCAGCCGGTGCAGGTGGCCTGACTTGTCTTCCTTTTTGAGGTGCGAAAGGTGCGCCGGAAGGATGAAAAACGCCTCGATCAGCGAGAATGTCAGCGCGAAAATGACCGTGTAGGCGATGTGCTTGGTGAAGTCCGCCGCGCCGCCGGCGATAAAGAGCCAGGGCAGGAAGGCGATGATCGTCGTCATCACCGAGAAGAATACCGGCTTGGCGACGAGCTGCGTGCCCAAGATCGCGCCGTCAAGGCCGCCGCGGCCTTCTTCCGCCTCGGAGTGAATGCTTTCGCCGACGACGATCGCATCGTCAACGACAATTCCGATGACGAGGAGAAAGCCGAAGAGCGAGAGGATGTTGATGGAAACACCGACCGCCGGCATGAAGATGAAGGCTCCGATCAGCGCGACCGGCATGCCGGCCGTCGCCCAGAAGGCGACCGCCGGGCGAAGGAAAAGGATAAGGACGATCAGAACGAGGATGAAGCCTTGCACGGCGTTCCCGCCGACAAGATTCATCCGGCTGTAATAGATGTCGGCCGTGTTGAACCAGACGAACATTTCCGCCCGGCCGTCGAGTTCCTTGTTCTTCTTCTCAATATATTTGAGGACGGTGTCGGACAGCGTGACGATATTCATCGTCTCGGGCGCATTGACCGCGATCGTAATCGTCGGGGCGCCGTTCATCTGCCGTTTCTGCTTGATGTCTTCGAAGGCGTCCTGCACGGTCGCAACGTCGCGCACGCGGATGACGCCGCCGTCAGCGATCTGGCGCACGACGATTTCGCCGAACTCGTCTGCGGAGTCGGCGAGCGAACGCGCGGCGACCGCGATATTTCCGGTGTCAGTGCGGACCTGGCCGGCGGAAAGATTGAGCGATGAGCCGCGCACCGCGCGCGCCACGTCGTCAAAGGTAAGGCCGTAGCGGCGCAGCGCTTCTTCTGAAACCTCGATCGAGACTTCTTCTTTCCGCGCGCCCCAGAGTCCGACGAGCGGCGAGCTGTTGGGCAGCTGCGAAAGCTCATCCTTGATTTCGCGCGCAAGGCGCGTCAGTTCGCGCTCCGGCATGTCGCCGTATAGGGCGATGAACATCGCGCCGTTTTCGTTGCGCCATTGCGAGATTACGGGAGGAAACGCGTCGGCCGGCAGGGTCGAAATGCCGTCGACGCGGCTCTTGATGTCGTTGAGAAGGCGCGTCGCATCGCCGGTGTCGACGCCTTCAATATTGATGACGGCGAGGTTTTCCTGCGCGCGGCTGTCGACATGCTTGACGCCGTCAACCCCGGAAATCGCTTCCTCGATGCGCAGAATGATCTGCTCCTCGATCTCTTGCGGCGCAGCGCCCGGCCAAGTGACCGAGACAGTCGCGCCGTTGAAATCAGCGGAAGGGAAGACCTCGCGTTCAATCTGACGGAACGAAAACAGGCCGGCGATGACGATCGCCACCAGCAGCATATTGGCGGCGATGGGGTTTCGCGCCCACCAGGCGATAAGGCCATTCATTCGGTGACGCTCCTGCGAACGGCTTCAGCGACGGTTTTTTCTTCCTCTTCGCCGCGATCGGCGCCGGGGATCGCGGTCGCATCGGTCGGCGTCACCTTGTCGCCGTCCTTTGCGCCGCGGAGCGGCGAGGTGACGACGCGCTCGCCGGCTTCAAGGCCGCCTGAAATGGTGATGGTGTCGCGGTCGGCGGCGAGCACGACCACCTCCCGCGCGGAGATGCGGCTTTCGGCGCCGATCACGAAGACCGTGTTGCGCCCGAAGAGCGCCGTGCGCGGCAGCACGACAGCGCGGTCCAACGCCCTGCCTTCGATCAGCGCATCGACAAATAGGCCCATCGCCAGCGGCGCGCCTTTCCCGGCGCCCGCGCCGTAAGGGTCATCGACGACCGCGATTGCGGAGATCTGACGGGTCGCAGGATCGATCGCGCCGTCCGTGCGTGCGATGCGCGCCGGCCATTCCTCAAGGGTCCCCGCGATGGTCGCCGAGAGCGTGACCTTCGGCCCTGGCGATTCCTTCGTCTCGACGAAGGCGAGCGATATGCCAAGCTTGGCGAGGTCGCTGTCGGCGAGGGGAAGGCGAATTTCTGCGACGTCCGTCGAGAAGATGCGCCCGATCGCGGCGCCGGGGGCGATAAATTGACCCTCGCCGGCGAGGCGTTCACGGACGCGGCCGTCAAAGGGCGCCCGCAGCTCAGTACGCTGAAGATTGAGGAGGGCGCCGTTGTAATCAGCCCTGGCGGCGTCAAAGGCGGCGCGCGCCTGCGCAAGCTGAGGCTTTCGAAGCGTCAGTTCGCTCGCTTCTTCGGCGCGTCCGAGCGCCTCATAGTCCTTCAGCGCAAGGTCCGCTTCGGCTTCCTCGCGGCGAAGACCTTCTTCCGACTGCGCCATCCGCGCTTTCGCGGCGGCGACGGCGACGCGGTAGTCGGCGTCCTCGATCTTGACAAGCAAGTCGCCCTTCCTGAACGCGCCGCCCGCGACGAATACGTTCGAGGTCCGAACGATGCGGCCCGAAACCTCGGCCGTAAGATTGATGTCGGTGCGCGGGCGCACTTCGCCTTGTGCGAAGACGTTCAGCGTCGTTGGCTTCGGGTCGACCGTCGCATAGAAGACCGCCGGCGGAGCGAGTTCGACTTCCTTCGGTTCGATCTTCGGCCGCAAGGATCCCATGACGCCGATCAGCACGAAACCGCCGACGAAGATCCCGATGGTGCCGAGCAGCGTGAACAATTTTCTGAGCATGATTATACCCGTTACCCCTGAACCCTGGCGGTTCTAACTCGCCGGGGCCGCCGCGACCTGCGGCCCCGAATTGGTGATGAAGTCGCCGCCGATCGCGAGATAAAGCGCAACACGATTGGCGACGCGCTGCTGCTGCGCCTGGATATAGGAGCTTTCCGCCGAAATGCGCCGCGTCTGCGCGTTCAGGAGATCGAAGATCGTCGCCGTTCCGCTTGAGTAGCGCCGCTCCGTCAGGTCTTCGGCGGCGGCGGCTTCTTCATATGCGAGCTTCAGCGCCGACTCTCCTGCGGCGAGATAGGTTTCCGCGGCGATGGCGTTTTCCGCCTCCTCATAGGCGGAGAGCGCCGTCTGCGCGTAGGTGAGGAGAGAGGCTTCGGCGACAGCCCGCTGGCGCTTGGCGTTGGCGCGAATGCGCCCGCCCTGGAAAAGCGGCTGGAAGAGGCCGGCGGCGATGTTCCCCGCGAGACGCTCGGGATCAATAATATCGGAGAGTTCGGGGCCGCTCGTATTGAGGTTCGCTGAAAGCGTGAGGCGCGGCAGGAATTGCTTGCGCGCCGCACGGGCGCGAAGGCCGTTCGCCGTCATCCGCGCTTCCGCGGCGACAAGGTCGGGTCGGCGGGCGAGAATGTCGCCCGGTGCGCCGGCGCCGCCAAGCAGCGGAAGCTCCGGCAGCGTGGCGGCGGCTTCAAGCTCCGCCGCCGGATAGCGCCCGAGCAGCACTTCAAGACGGCGCGCCGATTCCTTTTCAAGACGGCGACGCAGCGCAAGATTGGCCTCGCTTGATCCAAGCGCCGAGCGCGAAAGACGAACGTCAAGGCTCGACGCGACGCCGCGTTCGTAGCGCCGTTCGGTGACTTCAAGATTGCGCTTGCGCGCCGTGACGTCGCGTTCGGCGAGTTCGCGCTGTTGGCGCGCCTCGATGAGTCCGAACCAGCTTTGGGTCACCGCGCCAGCGATCGACAATTGCGCGGCGTGGAAATCGGCGAAGCTTGCGGCTGCATCCTTGTAGGCGGCGCGCGTCTCGTCGGTAAGGCGGCCCCAGAGATCGATCTCCCACTGGATCTGCGCGCCGATCGCGTAGTTGTTGATGTAGACGCGCCGGTTCGGAAGCGGACTTTCGGCGATGCCGTCCTGTCCGGGCGTTCCGCCGCGCGGTCCAATGAAGAGATCAAGACCGTCAAGGCGCCCGTCGCCATCGGCGTCGACGCCAAACTGACGTTCAAGGTCTTTCGCGCTGGTGCCGCGGGAAACGGAAGCGCCGCCCGCTTGCGCTGCGAGCGAAGGGTCGGAAACAATGGCGTTGCGACTGGCGTTGCCGGTTGCGTTCAACGTCGGCAACAAATCGGCGCGTTCGATTTTTGCGACCTGGCGAGCCGCGTCGAGGTTCGCCGCGGCGGCGCGCAAATTGTTATTGTGCGCCATCGCCTCAGCGACGAGGCCGTGCAGCGATTGATCCTGAAAGGCGGCGAGCCAGTCGCCGACCGGCGGATCGGCGGCGTCCTCGTCCGCGGCCCACTTGGCGGGCGGATCGGGAAGCTGCGCGTCCAGCAGCTCCTTATCGACGCTCGCACATCCCGCGGCGAGGAGGGCGATCAATGATACCCCGGTTCTCAACATCAACTCTCTCCAGCGCCGCGAGGGCCTTGGGTTGTCTAATGGCGCTTCAACCGCGTTCTGTTCCGCGGCTCAATCGCCAAGCGACGGAGCGGCGCGGACGCGCGACGAGCCGGGAATCCCGCAGGAACCGGTCATTGCCTTGTATTATAACGGGACCGTTAACGATTTCCGGTCGGTTTACGCCGAAAAAGCGAAATTGGACCCGGCCTGACGCCGCCGGGGCACAGCTTGCCGCAAATCCATCAAAAGGGGATTGGAGGCCACGCCCGGAATTGAACCGGGGTACG
>DNZB01000194.1:1509-6263 GCA_003506635.1 Parvularcula sp. | reverse complement strand
CTGCGTCACCACTCCGCCACGTGGCCTCTTCGACGCCCCCGGCAAGGCTTGCCGCAGGGATCGCCCCTCTAGCGCGGAGGCCCCGGGGCGTCAAAACCCTTCTTTCGCGGTTGCCGCGCGCGGCGGCTTTCGTTAAGCCCCCGAACGCATTTTTCGACCGGTCGCCGCATGGACTTTGAAGCCGCCCGCAAGCACATGGTCGACAGCCAGGTGCGCACCAACGACGTCACCGATCCGCGTATTCAGCGCGCTTTTGAAACGGTCCCGCGCGAGCGTTTCTTGCCGGCAGAACTGCGCGCGCAGGCCTATATCGACCGCGAAGTCGTTTACGCGCCCGGCCGGACGATGCCGACGGCGCGGGATTATGCAAAGCTGATCGATGCGCTCGACATTGCGCCGGGAAATCTCATTCTCGATGTCGCGTGCGGGTCGGGCTATTCGACCGCGATCCTTGCCTCGCTTGGCGAAATGGTCGTCGCGGTGGAAAACAACGAGCCCCTGGCGGCCCTCGCCCAGGAGAATTGGAGCGCCATCGGCGCCGTCAATGCCGCCGTCATCAGCGGCGAGCCCGCGGACGGCGCGGCGCGGCAAGGCCCGTTTGACGTCATCGTCATCGGACAGGCGATCGAGGTCGAGCCGGCGGCGCTTCTGAAGCAGTTGAAAGACGGCGGCCGACTGGGCGCGTTTTTCCGGCAGGGCGGCGTGACAAAAGGGTGCGTCTGGCGGCGGGCGGGGGCGTCGGCCGGGAGGGCGGATGTCTTCGATGCGTCGGTTCGCACAACGCTTGACGGTTTTACCCGGCCGAAATCGTTCGTATTTTAGAACGATCCGGGCCTTTCACCGAACTGGACGCCAGCCGGCGTCCATGAGGAGTTTGTAATGAAGCGTACCTTGCTCTCGGCTGGCGCCGGCCTTGTTGCGTTCTCGGCGCCGGCAGCGTTTGGGCAGACGCTCGAAGAAGCGCTTTCCGCCGCCTACAATTCCAATCCGACGATCGCCGCCGAGCGGGCGCGCCAGCGCGCGACCAGGGAACAAACGCCGCAGGCGATTGCGAATGCATTGCCGCAGGTTTCGGGCAATGCGAGCTACACCAAAAGCGACGGGTCGCAGCTTATCGATCCTGCAGCGTTCAATCCGATTTCGACCGATCCGCCGTTCTCCCGCGATTTCGAGCTTGAGACGACCGCTTATGAAATCACCGGCTCGCAATCCGTCTTCACCGGCTTTCGGAACTTCAACGCCATTCGCGCGGCGCGCGCGCGCGTCAAGGCGGGCGCCGCCGCGCTGGCCGTCGTCGAACAGGACGTGCTTACTCGCGCGGCCGGCGCCTATTTTGACGTCGTGCGCGATATGGAAGTCTTCAAGGCCAACACGAACAACGTCGAGGTTCTGATCCGGCAGAAGCGTGAGGCCGACCTCAGATTCGAAGTCGGCGAGGTGACGAAAACGGACGTTGCGCAAGCCGAAGCGCGCCTTGCGCAAGCGCGCGCGAATTTGACGACGGCCCAGGCCCGTCTTGCAGTCAGCCGCGCGACGTTCGCCGAGATCGTCGGCGCCGCCCCGGGAACGCTTGAAGAAGACCCCGTGCTTCCAGCGGTTCCAGCGAGCCTTGAAGAATCTCTGTCGATATCGCGCGAAGGCGCGCCGTCGATCGTCCGTGCCCGGATGGCAGAGCGCGCTCAGAAGCGAAATCTCCAGGTCGCCAAAGGGCAGTTCTCGCCCACGGTGTCGCTTACGGCGAACTATCAGTTCGCGGACGAGCCGAGTTTCGGCGCCGTCGAGAGCGAACAGTTCGCCTATGGCGCGCGCGCGTCAGTGCCGATCTTTCTCGGCGGCCTAAACATCTCGCGTGTGCGTGAGGCGAAGGCGCTCCACGACCAGAGCCGGCGCCAGATCGAGGAAGCTGAGCGCCGCGCGGACGCCGCGGTGACGGGTTCGTGGGAACAACTGCAAGCCGCGCGCGCCAATATCGCCTCGGCGACGTCGCAGGTCGCAGCGAGCGAGCTCGCTCTTAACGGCGTCCGCCGGGAAGCCCAGCTTGGCGTCCGGACGACGCTTGATGTTCTCGACGCCGAGCAGGAGTTCCTGAACGCGCAGGTCTCGCTTGCCAACGCCGAGCGCGACGCGCGCCTGGCGACCTTCCAGCTTCTCGCCGCGATGGGCGCACTCGGACCGGATGTCGAAGCGACGGCGCCCGCTGCGAATTAACCTGCGGTCAATTTGGCCCCGTCAAAATGTTGCGCCAAACAGAGGGTTGCGCCCGCTCGCGAAGCGGCCGAAATAGGCACGGAACCGCGAATGCAATCGCCCTCAGGCATTGGACAGGACCGCCATTTCCATGAGCAACGCCCAGCCCGAACCGAGCATGGAAGAGATCCTCGCCTCGATTCGGCGGATTATTTCCGAAGACGAGGAAGAGCCCGCGCCCAAAGCCGCGTCCCGCGTCGAACCGTTTCGGCCGGCCGCGCCCGAGCCGCCGCGCCCGGCCGCCGTTCAGCCGCCACCAGCGCCGCCGGTTTCCGCGCCAGAACCCACCTTCGCAACGGAAGATGTTGAAATGATTAGGAAAAATGTCGCCGAGACCTTGGAAGACGATGACGGCATCGTCGCGACCGAAACCGCCGTGGCGGCATCGAAGGCGTTCATGAGCCTGTCGCAAACGGTGCAGGTTTCCGACGGTCGGGGTCGCACGATGGAAGACATTGTGACTGAAATGCTCCGCCCGATGATCAAGGACTGGCTTGATCAGAACCTCGCCACGATCGTTGAGGAAAAGGTCGAGGAAGAGGTCCAGCGCGTCGCCCGCCGCCGCCGCTGATCCGCGCTCCAATGAAATTGTAGGAACCGGCGGGCGACCGCCGGTTTTTTCGTTTTGCGCCCACGGCGCGGTCCGCTACGTCCCTTTGAGGAGAAGAAGAGGGGCGTCCCATGACATTGCTGGCGAAATTGGTGATTGCGGCGGGAGCGGTCGTTCTCGTCGTCTCATGCGGGAAGAGGAACGAAATGCCGAATCAACCGGACGCAGCGCCTGTTGCGGCGGCTCTGACTTACCCGCCGTCGGCGCGTGTCGATCAGAAGGACGCTTACCAGTCCGCCGCGGACGGCGCCGTGACGATCGCCGACCCTTATCGCTGGCTCGAAGACGACGCGCGGGTCAACGCCGAAGTCGCGGCCTGGGTCGAGGCCCAGAACAAGGTTTCGGGCGCCTATCTCGCGGCGCTGCCCGGCCGCGCAGCGATCGAAAAGCGGCTGACGGCGCTGTTTGACTACGCGCGCTATTCACTGCCGAACAAGGAAGGCGGAAAATATTTCTACTCGAAAAATGACGGTCTGCAGAATCAGTCAGTCTATTACGTGACGGACGACGCCGCGGCGGAAGGTCGCGCATTGATGGACCCCAACACATGGTCCGCAGACGGAACGGTCGCGCTCGCCGGAACCGCGCCTTCGCCCGACGGTTCAAAGGTCGCCTATCTGGTGCAGGACGGGGGCTCTGACTGGCGAACAGTCGAAGTCATCGACGCCCTCACTGGCGAGAAATTGGGCGACAAGGTCGAGTGGGTGAAGTTTTCTGGTCTTTCCTGGGCGAAGGACGGCTCCGGATTCTATTATTCACGCTATCCCGCAACGAGCGCCGAAGAGAAATTCACGGCGCTTAACAAGAACCAGAAAGTCTATTTCCACCGCCTCGGCGCGCCCCAGGGCGAGGATCGCGTCATCGTCGAGGACGCGGCGCGTCCCGATGTCGGCTGGGGCGCCGACGTGACGGACGACGGACGATATCTCGTCGTTTCATCCTGGCAGGGCACGGACGGCAACGGACTGCGCTTCGTCGACCTTTCGGCCGGCGGCAAGACGACGATCGCCGTCGATAATTTCACCAATAACCACGTCGTCATCGGCAATATCGGCTCGACCTTCCTGGTGCAGACCGATCTCGGCGCGCCGAATTACCGCATCGTCGCCGTCGACGCGGGCGATCCCGCGCCCGAGAAGTGGCGCACGATCATCGCCGAAGGACGGTTTCCCATCGACGGCGCAAGCAATGTGGGCGGGAAACTGATCGTTGAGTATCTTGAAGATGCGAAGTCCGTCGTGCGGGTTTACGAGACGGACGGAACGCTCGTGCGTACGGTCGATCTTCCGGGCATTGGCTCCGTCGCCGGGTTCGACGGCAAGGCGGACGATTCTGAGACGTTCTACCAATTCACCTCGTTCAACCGGCCGGCGACAATCTATCGCTACGATGTCGCAAGCGGGGAGAGCGCGATCGTCAAGGCGCCGGAGCTGAAATTCAACCCGGACGATTATGTCGTCGAACAGACGTTTTTCGAATCGACCGGGGGCGTCAAGGTTCCAATGTTCATCGTCCATCGCAAGGACGTAACCGCCGACGGCGCCCGGCCTGTTCTGCTTTACGGCTATGGCGGCTTCAACGTGTCGCTGCCGCCTTCATTCTCGGCGGCGCGGCTGCAATGGATGGAGATGGGCGGCGTCTTTGCGCTCGCCAATATTCGCGGCGGCGGCGAATATGGGCGCGACTGGCATGACGGTGGGCGGCTGAAGAACAAACAGAACGTCTTTGACGATTTCATCAACGCGGGCGAGGCGCTCATTGCAGGCGGCTGGACGACGCCGGGGCGCATTGCAATTCAGGGCGGATCGAACGGCGGGCTGCTCATCGGCGCTGTCGTCAATCAGCGCCCGGATCTCTTCGGCGCCGCGCTTCCGGCCGTCGGCGTGATGGACATGCT
>DNZB01000194.1:0-1189 GCA_003506635.1 Parvularcula sp. | reverse complement strand
CGGAAATGTTCGACGTGCTGAGGGCCTATTCGCCCTATCACAACATCCAGAGCGGCGCGGCGTACCCGGCGATTCTCGTCACCACGGCGGACACGGATGATCGCGTCGTGCCGGGACATTCGTTCAAATATACCGCCGCGTTGCAGGCGGCCGACACCGGGCCTCAGCCCAAGCTCATCCGCATCGAGACCCGCGCCGGCCACGGCGCCGGCACGCCGATCTCCAAGATCATCGAGGAAACGGCGGACGAATGGGCTTTCGCCGCGAAGCACACGGGGCTCGATCCGAAGGATCCGTCCTAAGGGCGCGCGAACGCCGCCATCCTTGAGTCAGCGACGGGCGTTTCGACGAGCGCGCCGGCGGCCATAGCGAACCGCCGCTGCGCGCGGCGCACCAGCTCCGGACGATGCGCGACCACAATGCGCGTGATCGGCAATGAAACGATGAGGTCCGCGATCTCCCGCTCGGTCGCTTCGTCGAGATTGGCGGTCCCCTCGTCGAGGAATAGCGCGCGCGGGCGGCGGTAGAGTGCGCGCGCGAGCAGTACGCGCTGGCGCTGGCCGCCGGACAGCGCCGATCCCATGTCGCCGACCAGAGACAGATATTTCATCGGCATCCGGTTGACGTCGTCGTGAATGCGAGCGAGACGCGCTGCTTCGGTCACCCGCGCCATGTCGATTTCCGGGTCGAAGAATGAGATGTTGTCGGCGATGGTGCCGGACAGAAGCTGATCGTCTTGCATGACGACGCCGGTCAGTTCCCGCCACCGTGCAAGCCCGAATGATCGGAGCGGTCGCCCTTCGATTTTGAGTTCGCCAGCCGTTGGCGGCAAAAGCCCTAGCAAGACCTTCATCAGCGTCGTCTTGCCGCCGCCGGAAATGCCGGAGATTGCAATGAAATCGCCCGATGCGATCGACACGGAGAGATTCTCGAAAATCAGCGGATCGCTCGGGGAATACCGGAAGGAGGCGTTCCGGAGTTCGATGGCGAGTCCCATTTCGGGCTGGCCCTGCTCATCGGAGAGCGCGAGATCATCGCCCGAAGCGCCAAGACCTTCCTCCGTCGGCGTGTGAATGATGTCCGACAGACGCTCGAGGTGCAGATTGAGCATGCGAAACTCGACCGCCTTGCCGATGAGGCCGGCGATCCGGTCGGTGAAATTCTGGCGATAAGCGAGAAACGCGAAGAG
>DNZB01000319.1 GCA_003506635.1 Parvularcula sp. | reverse complement strand
GGAAGCTCAGCCTCATTGGCGCCGAGGTAGCTGTAAATCGGCCCCATGTTTCCCTGCTGCAGTCCGAAGCTGAATTGCAGGCCGAGGAAGCCGAGATTCATTTCCAGGATGCGCCACGGCGAAAGATGCGGCTTAACCCCGGCTGACGCGCCGAAATCCGCTGCTGGTGTCGCGGCGACCATCGATCCTCCCGTCCGCCCCTTCTAGCGCGAGGCGTGAAGCGGCGACCGTACCTGCGCTTGCAACGCCGTACAACTATTCAATATGCGGAAGGCGCCGCCGCCGCTCGACGCACACTCCGTATACAGAGCGGCCTTCCGAGCCGCGCATGACAGAATGGGGAGCGGCGGCGCCGCTCCCCATCTGCACGCATGCGCCCTCGGGAGGAAGGGGCGCAATCCCCGCCAGCCTAAAAGCTGTACCGCAGAGAGGCCGTGATCGTCCTTCCTATCGCCGGGTTGACGCCGACGACGAACTCATCCGCGCCGCCGCCGATCAGCGGACCGGCGACGCCGCCATTGCCCCGCGCGTCGAACTTGTCGAACAAGTTGTAAACGTTGAGGCTCGCTTCCAGATTCTCGATCGGACGAATGCTGAGGACGCTGTTGAAGACGGCGCCGCCCGGATATTCGCGCTGCGCGTCATCGACAGAGCTTGTCTGACCGGTCGTGCTGAGGCCGACGCTGACAAGCTCGCTGAAGTCGTAATTCGCGGCGACCGTGTAAAGGAGGTCTGGAATATTCGGCGAGCGCACAAACGGCGTCGGGTTGCCAGACCCGTCGACCCCGGAGCGTTCCGCGTCGGAATAGGTCGCCGTCGCGTAAAGCGAAAGGCCGCCCGAATTGAAGGTGCCGTAGAATTCGGCGCCTTTCGACTTGAAGCGCGCGTCAATGATGCACCCGCCGGCGCCGCCCGGGCAGCGCGTCGCGGAAAGTTCGAAGGTCGACTGCTTGAAGTTGCCTTTCAGCAGCGTCAATTCCGCCGTGTAGGACCCGAAGCCGAGATCGCCGGCGCTTTTCACCCCAAGCTCGTACTGCTTGACGTAATCGATCGCGGCGGCGGCCCCAGCCTCATTAAGACGGCCGTCCGCGGTGATCTTGCCGCTCACTGTCTGGCGGTCGCCGTTGAAGCGCGCGCCGCGCGAGGCGCGTCCGAAGAAGCTGAGATTGTCGGTCGCCTTCCACAGGGCGCCGCCCGTCCAGGTCGTATAGCTGCGCGAATAGTTGAGAACTTCACGCGCGCCGTCCGCACGCATCGTCGGGATGTTGACGCCGTTCGACACCGTGAAGAATTCAGCGCCGCCGGCCTGCGCGAAGCCTGATGCGTCTATGCGCTCAAAGCGGACGCTGCCGTCAACGACGAACAGATCCGTATCGAGATCGAGCGCGATATAGGGCGCCTGATCCGTGTAGTTGAGGTCGTAATCGCGCGCGCAGCAATTGCCCCAATTGTTGTTGTAGCCGGAAATACCCTCGACCGTGAGCTGGGCGCCGGCCGCGTCAAAGAGATCGAGCTGCGCCGGGTTGTCGCCGCTCAGCTCGCGCGTTGAGCGATTGACGTGCCAGTCCATCGCGATGTCCTGGCTGAAGTAGAAATAGCCCGCGCGCACGGTGACGGTCCCAAGATCCGCGTCCCACTTGCCGGTGACCGCAAGGTCGTTGGCGAGGCTGCCGAGGTCCCGGATGTTGGTGCGCACATTGACGTTGTTGTCGAGATAGGGGTCCGTGAACACCTGCCCCGCACGCGGACCGTTGGCGTATCGAATCTCGGCGACCGTCGCGAAGGGAACGTTGTTAAGCGCCAGCGTCGATCCAATAACGCTCGACGTCGGCACGACGTTCAGGAACGGCGACGCAAAGCCGCCGCTGATGTCCGACCAGCGAAAATTATTGTCGACGCGGATCGCGTCGTTCAGCTCATAGTGGAACTGGCTGCCGAAGGTCGCCTGCTTCGTCGTAATGCCGTCGAGCTTGACCCGCTCCAGCGCGCCCTCGCGATTGACGATCAGCATGTTCTGGTTGTTGATCGAATAATTCGACTGGTTGCGCCCGTCAAAACCCGGGAAGGGATCGAGATTGCTGACGTCGTCGCCGTTGATTCTCGCAAGCGCCGGCGCGCCCGTGTAATTGGGCTCCGCCGTGTCGGCGAATTTTGCGAGGAAGCGAATATAGCCCTTGCCTTCGTCAAATTCCTTGGTGATGTTGCCTTTGAGCTGGATGCTGTCGCTCACCTTGAAATCGGCGTCGAGGGGGCCCTGCCCTGTCTTGAAGAACCCGCCGACATGAAAGCGAAGCGTGTCGCTGATCGGTCCGCCATAGCGGAAGTCGATTTTGGTTTCCTTGAAATTGAGCCCTTTCCCGATCTGGATGAAGCCGCCCTCCTCCTCGCCGGTGTGGCTGATGTAGTTGATGATCGCGCCCGGCGCCTGCGAGGCGAGCGTCGCAGCGGTGCCGCCGCGAACGCCCTCGACATTGGCGATGCTCGCGTCAAATCGCGTCCAGTAGTCGTTGTTGCCGAACTGAATGTCGCCGAAGAGAACGGTCGGCAATCCGTCTTCCTGCAATTGCACGAAGGGCGAGCCGCCGGTCGCGACGGGGAGACCGCGCACCGCGATGTTCGAGTTGCCGCCGGGGCCGGCGGTGCCGGAGACCTGAATGCCGGGGATAAGTCTGAGGAGTTCTGATTCCGAGCTGGGCTGGAAATCCCGAATGATCTCAGAATCAACGCTGGTCGCGGAAATGGCGGTGTCGATCTTGGACCGATCGCCCAGCGTCGCGGTGACGACAATTTCGTCGAGATAGCCGCCGTCCGCCGGCGCCGCCGGGCCGGCTTCCTGGGCATAGGCCGTTGTCACGAAGGACGACGCGATGACGACGGAGGTGAGCGAAACGCACGTCTTGAGGCTCGACTGCTTCATAATTCCTCCCGCTGGTGGCCGTTCGGGCGCACACGAAACTCTTCTGAGGACGACAAGGCTAACAGCGCTTCGCAATCGATTGCAATTGATTTTTAGCAATCGATTGCCGATTGTTCTGGCAGAAGCGGCCAAACTACAACAACCAGCAGCGGCCATTCGTGCTGGCTGCGGCCCGCCGCGGCGGCGAAAACGGCCCCTCGCCGCCGCCCAAACAGGAGGACATCCCCTTCGATGACCGATCATCCTCGCGCCATCCGGAAAATTCTGATCGCCGGCGGCGGCACGGCAGGCTGGATGACGGCGGCGGCGCTGTCATCGACCCTTAGTCAGGGCTGCGAAATCGTGCTCGTCGAGTCGGAGGAGATCGGCACGATTGGCGTCGGCGAAGCGACCATTCCGCCGATCCGGCTTTTCAACGACACGCTCGGCATCGACGAGCGCGACTTCGTCCGCGAGACCCAGGGCTCGTTCAAGCTCGGCATCGAATTCGTCAACTGGAGCCGAAAGGGACACCGTTATTTCCATCCCTTCGGACCGCATGGCCGGCCGTTCGATATCGTCGCCGTACATCAACACTGGCTGCGCGCGCGCGCCGAAGGGGAACAGGCGTCGTTCGACGACCACTCGATGGCGTGGGCCATGGCGAAAGCGGGTCGTTTCAACAAGCCCGCCGCCGATCCGCGATCGGTCCTTTCAACTTTTGATTACGCTTATCACTTCGACGCCGGACTCTACGCGCGCTACCTTCGCCGCTATTCTGAAGAGCGCGGCGTGATGCGCGTCGAGGGTAAGATCGGCGGCGTCGAACAGAACGCTGAGAGCGGCTTCGTCGAGCGCATCCTCATGCAGGACGGACGAATTCTTGAGGCTGAGCTTTTCATCGACTGCACCGGGTTTCGCGGCCTCCTGATCGAGGGCGCCCTGAAAGCTGGGTACGAGGATTGGACCCGGTGGCTGCCTTGTGATCGCGCGGCGGCGGCGCCATGCGCGAAATCCGGCGCCTTCACCCCCTATACGCGCTCGACCGCGCTCGATGCAGGCTGGCAGTGGCGCATTCCGCTGCAACACCGCACCGGCAACGGCTATGTCTATTCGTCGAACTTCATTTCCGACGAAGCGGCGCTCGAAACTTTGCTCGGCGGTCTCGACGGCGCGCCGCTCGCCGCGCCTAATCAGCTTCGCTTCGTCACCGGAATGCGGCGCAAATTCTGGGACAGGAATGTCATTGCGATCGGCCTCGCCAGCGGCTTTATGGAACCGCTTGAATCAACCAGCATCCACCTCATTCAGGCGGGCATCTCGAAATTGCTGGCGCTTTTTCCGGACCGCGATTTCGATCCGCTCATCATCGCCGAGTACAACCGCATTGCGGTCACGGAATTCGAACGCATTCGCGATTTCCTTATTCTCCACTACAAGTTGACCGAACGCGACGACGCGGAATTGTGGCGCTACTGCCGGTCGATGAGCGTTCCCGACACGGTGCAGTTCAAGATTGACCACTTTCGCCGCTATGGGCGTCACATTGCGCGCGAAATGGACCTGTTCGGCGCTCCAAGCTGGCACGCGGTGCATATAGGCCAGTTCAACATGCCAGAGCGCACTGACCCTGTCGCCGGCTATCGCACGGTCAACAGCCGCGAATGGCTGGCGAAACTTCGCGCGGCGATGACCGCCGAAGCCCAGCGCCAGCCGGAGCATCAGGCGTTTATCGACCAGCACTGCAAGGCTGCGGCGCGGTGAGCGGCGCAGCGGCGTTCGTTGACCGCGCCGCCGCGCTCGCTCGCGTCCAGCGCATGGAGGAAGCGCTTCAGGCGGTCGAAAAAGCCGCGCGCATTGCGCCGAACGATCCGCGCGCAGCTGCTGGCCTTGCGCAATTGAACTTTGAAACGTGGCGGCCGGCGGCGGCGCTGTTCGAAAAGGCGGCGCATCTTGCACCGCAGAATTTCGATCTCGTGCGAAATCATTCGCTCGCACTCGCCGCCGAGGGTGACATCACTGCGGGCGTTCGAAAGCTCGAAGACGCGCTGTCAGCCGCGCCCTTCTGGGTCGACGGCCACCGGACGCTTGC
>DNZB01000208.1 GCA_003506635.1 Parvularcula sp. | reverse complement strand
CCGACGCCGCCGCCGAGCACCGAACGGCGCGCGAAAGAATAGTCGCGCACCTCGATGACGCCGGCTTCGTCCTGTTCAAGCGCGCCGGAGAATTTCAGCTTGCGCCCGTCGGGCAGAAGAAAGATCAAGGCGCCGTAGCGCAGCCGTGCGGCCATGTTCGCGGCGAGGCGAAAAAAGACCGGCGTTCCGGCGAGATGCTGGTCGCGATTGGCCGGGGTGACGTCGATCACGTCTGTCGGCGCAACAATCATTTTGGTCATCCTATCAAGTGAAACGAATGAAGGCAAATCATGCGTCGGCGCCGCTTCGCATCGCGTCATAAGCGGCGAGCGCGCGCTTGCGCGTTTCGCCGGGGTCGGCGATCGGCGCCGGATAAGTCCGTCGAGGCTCGACATTCGCGCGCTTGAGCGTCCTTTCGGAGGCGGTCCAGGGCTGGTGAATGACTTCGGCGGGAAGGCCGGCGAGCTCGGGCGCGTGGCGGCGCACATAGTCCCCGCCCGGGTCAAACTTTTCGCCCTGCGTCACCGGGTTGAAGATGCGGAAATAAGGCGCCGCGTCGGCGCCGCAGCCGGCGACCCATTGCCAGCTCGCCGCATTGTTAGCGGGATCGGCGTCGGCGAGCGTGTCCCAGAACCAGCGCTCGCCCTCGCGCCAGTCGATCAACAGGTTTTTCACCAGAAAGCTCGCCGCGATCATCCGTACACGGTTGTGCATCCACCCCGTGCGCCACAGCTCGCGCATGCCGGCGTCGACGATCGGCACGCCGGTTCGCCCTTTTTTCCATGCGGCGAGGGCGGCGGCGTCGGCGCGCCATGGAAAAGCTTCGAATTCAGGGCGCAGCGGCGCTGTCGCCATCGCCGGATTGAAGTAAAGAAGGTGATAGGCGAATTCTCGCCAGGCGATTTCGGCAAGGAATTTCATGCCTTCGCCTTCTGGAACTTCGCCGGCATGGATCGCAGCGGTCGCGGCGTTCCAGATCTGAATGGGGCTGATCGTTCCAACCGCAAGGTGCGGCGACAAACGCGAGGTGCCGGAAAGGTCCGGCCGATTCCGATCCTCGCCATAGCGGCGCAAGGGCCCGTTGAGGAACGCGCCGAGCGCAGCGGCCGCGCCGGTTTCGCTCGCCCGCCAGACGTCATCGAAACCAGCGGCCCAGTTCGGCCGCGTCGGCAGGAGGTCCAGCTCATCGAGCGCCAGCGAGTTCGGCGCAGGACCCGCCGGCGCTTTCCGGCGCGGCGCCGCCAATTCCGCGCGGCCGGGGCCGAGCGCGCGCAGCGCGTTCCAGAACGGCGTATAGACACGGTAGGGGCCGCCGGATTTTGTCTTGACCTCCCACGGTTCGCGAAGGAGGGACCCGCTGAACGATTGCGCCTCGGCGCCCGCTCGCCGCAGCGCCTCTTTCACCGACTTGTCCTGTTCGATTTCCGCCGCGTCATAGCGGCGATTCCAGAAGACGGCGCCGGCGCCGGCCTGGCTGGCGGCGGCCAACAATCCGTTCCCGCCCGCCCCGCGGTGAAGGACGAGGGGAACGCCAAGTTTGCCAAGCGATGCCCCAAGGCTCTCAAGGGCGTGGTGAATGAACCATTTCTGCGCGCCGCCGGGCGACAGGGGGCGCCCTTCCTCAAGGACATAAAGACCAATGACCGGCCCCCCGCGCGCCATCGCGGCGCACAACGCCGGGTTGTCAGCGATCCGGAGGTCCCGACGAAACCAGACAATGGCGGGAGAATTGCTCACAATTCACCCTTACGCGCCAAACCGGCCGGCGGATGTGGACCCACCGCGCGGGCGGCAGTACTCTGGCGACGGTCAATGTTGCGGGGAGCGTCTTCCATGTCAGCCGAATCTGTTGTCGCCGCGCTGGGGCTGGGCGAACTTTTTGCGACGGACGTGTTGGCGGTGCAGCTTGTCATCCTGGCGGCGACCGTCGCGTCGTTCGTTTTCTCGCTCGCGCTTATGGTCATCGCAGGGCGCGCGGCAAGTTCCGCCCGGCGCGCGCGCGGCGAGGCCGAAGGGCTCTTGCGCTCCGCGCAGGACTTCGCGGTTGAGGCGCGCCAGCTGGCGGCGAAAATCGAACGGGGCGCCGAGCGCATCGCCGCTGCCGAGGATAAGCCCAATCTTTCGCCGTCGACCCGCGTCAGTGCGCGCGAGACGACGCCTGAGGCGGAAATTGAAATCATCGCGCTGAAAGAACAGGACCGCGCCGCGCGAAATCTCGCCGCGGCGAAGGATGCGGCAAGCGTGCCGTCAAAGCTCCTTGGCGGGTTCCGGCCGCGTCGGCGATAACCGGTCAAAGCACCCCGGTCGACAGGCAGTCGTGAACGTGAAGCAGCCCGACAGGCTTGCTATCCTCGACGACGAACAGCGCGGTGATTTTTCCGCGCGCCAGCAGCCCCAGCGCCTCGCCGGCGAGCGTCTCCGGCGTCACCGTTTTCGGCGCGCGGGTCATAATTGCGGAAACGGGGTCGCTGTCGGATGTCCTGTTGAACGCGCGCCGGAGATCGCCGTCGGTGACGATGCCTTCGAGCGCGCCGCCGGCGTCGACGACGCCGACGCAGCCGAAGCCGCCCCGCGTCATCGCGGCGACCGCGTCGGTGACGCTCGCACTGTCAATGACGATCGGCAGCGCCTCAGGTCCATGCATGAGGTCGCGCACCCGCCGCAACGCCGCGCCGAGATTGCCGCGCGGGTGAAACCCGTGAAAATCGGTCGCAGTGAAGCCCCGATGACGGAGTAGCGCGACCGCCAGCGCATCGCCCGCCGCCATCATCATCGTCGTCGAGGTCGTCGGCGCACGCGTCTCGTCGCAAGCTTCGGTCGCTTCAGGCAGGATGAGGCGCGCGCTCGCCGCTTTCGCAAGCGTAGAAGCGCGTCCCGCGGTGATCGCCGCGACAGGCACTGAAAATCGCCGCGCAAAGCTCAGAAGGTCGCCGAGCTCCGGCGTCTCGCCAGACTTCGACAGCGCCAGCACGCAATCCTCGCGCGCGATGATGCCGAGGTCGCCATGGCTCGCCTCGCCCGGATGCACAAAGATGGCCGGCGCGCCGGTCGAGGCCAGCGTCGCGGCGATTTTCCGCGCGACATGGCCCGACTTGCCCATGCCGGTCGCGACGATCTTGCCCCGCGTCGCGGCAAGGAGGCTCACCATCCGGTCAACCTCGCCGTCGAGGCTGTCGCGCAGCGCCTCAAGGCCCTTGATTTCAAGAGAAAGAACGTCACGTGCGGCGTTGAGATGCTGGCTCATGGGCGTCCCCGGGGCGCGGCGCCTTTCCTTTGGCCGCGCGCCGGGCCATTTACGACGCAATGGCGCGGATTTCAAAAGGACCCCCCGCATGGCTGCGTTAGCGACAGTCGAGGTGAAGACGCCAGCCCGGACGGTGACGATCGGAAACGATCGTCCGCTGACGATCATCGCCGGCCCCTGCCAACTCGAAAGCCGCGCCCACGCGCTCGAATGCGCGGCGGCGCTTGCCGCGATCGCCGACAGGCTGAAGATCGGCCTCGTCTACAAGACATCATTCGATAAGGCGAACCGGACGAGCGTGAGCGCCGCGCGCGGGTTGGGTCTTGATGACGCCCTCCCGATCTTCGCGGAGATCCGCGAGACGACCGGCTTGCCTGTCCTTACCGACGTGCACGAGCGCGAACAATGCGTGCGCGCGGCCGAGGCCGCCGACATCTTGCAGATCCCGGCGTTCCTCTGCCGCCAGACGGATCTGCTGCTCGCCGCCGCGGCGACCGGCAAGGCGATCAATGTCAAGAAGGGTCAGTTCCTGGCGCCTTGGGACATGAAAAACGTCGTCGCCAAAATCACCGGCGCCGGCAACGCCCGCGTCCTTGTGACCGAACGCGGCGCCAGCTTCGGTTACAATGCGCTCGTCTCGGATTTTCGCAGCGTTCCGGTGATGGCGCGCGAAATCGGGGCGCCAGTCGTCTTCGACGCCACTCATTCCGCGCAGCAGCCTGGCGGGCAGGGGGCTTCCTCTGGCGGCCAGCGTGAATTTGTGCCGACGCTTGCAAGGGCCGCCGTCGCGGTCGGTGTCGCGGCGGTCTTCGCGGAAACGCATCCAGACCCCGACAACGCGCCGTCCGACGGCCCGGTCATGATCCCCCTCAAGCGGTTCGAAGCCTTCGCCGCCGACCTCCTCGCCATCGACCGCGTCGCCAAGGCGAGAGCGAACTTGCACGGCTTTGTTTAGAGCGCCGGGCGAAAAAGT
>DNZB01000333.1 GCA_003506635.1 Parvularcula sp. | reverse complement strand
TCGCGGATCGTCGTCGGGACCATGAGGGCGCCCTCGGGGAGACTGGGGTCCGCGCCAGCATCCTTCGTGACGGCCCTGCGGGCCTCCTCAGGATGAAGTCCTTTTGCGCCTTCATCCTGAGGAGCCCGCGAAGCGGGCGTCTCGAAGGATGCTGACTTCACGGCTTTGCCGTTCGGCGCGCTTTCGCCGTCGTTCACGAGAATGGCGATTTCGGTGTTGACCTTCACATTCTCAGTGCCCGCGGGGACGAGGATCTTGCCAAGGACGCCTTCATCGACCGCCTCGACCTCCATGGTCGCCTTGTCGGTCTCGATCTCGGCGATGACGTCGCCGGAGGAAATCTTGTCCCCTTCCTTAACCTTCCATTTGGCGAGGGTCCCTTCCTCCATGGTTGGTGAGAGGGCAGGCATCAATATCGGCGTCGGCATTGAATTTCCTTGACTTTCGCGGGCGCCGGGGCCGCCCTCCCGAGGGACCCCAAGGCTCTCGCTAGCTAGCCGGAATGGGCGGGCGCGAACAAGTGTTACCTTGTCCAAAAACGCCCTTTCAGCGCCTTCGGGGAGGCTGTCCCGGGCGATAATCCGCAAGGGCGAAGGCAGCGTAACCAGACCATGAAGCAGATTATCGCCCTCCTCACTGCGCTGTACACAGCGCTCGCCGGCGCCAGCGCCGGCGATCTCGGCGCCGCCTTCGACATCATCCGCAAGGGCAAGCGCATCGGCTTCCATGCGGTCAATGTCGAGGATACGGCCGACGGCGGAACGCGCGTCGAGACCCGCATTGAAATGCAGGTGAAGTTCGGCCCGGTCCCGGTCTTTCGCTACCAGCATGTTTCGACCGAAACCTGGCGCGACGGGCGCCTTCAGACCGTCGAGAGCCGCACCGACAACAACGGCAAGGAAGAAGCGCTGAACGTCCGGCGCGAGGGCGACAGCCTCATCATCGACGGCACGCGCTATCGGGGACCGGGCCCCGGCGACGCCGTTCCGTCAAGCTACTGGAACAAGGCGATCGTCAGCACCCGGACATTGCTCGACACGCAAAACGGCCGCCTCATCGACGTGACGGTTGAAGATCTCGGGCAAACCCCCTCGCCGACCGGCGCGCCCGCCGAGCAGCACAGGCTGACCGGCACGGTCGACCTCAACCTCTGGTATCAGGGCGAGCATTGGGTCGGCGCTGACTTCGTGGCGCGCGGTCAGGCGCTCACCTATCGCCTGATCGACATCGGGCGGCAGGCGCAGCTTTTCGACCGGCTGAACATGACCGCCGGGCGCTAGCCGCCGAAAGTCGAAATGAAATAGGCCGGGACGGCGAGATAGGTAAGGCCCGCGAGAACGAGGGTCGTGCGGATCCATGCGCGCTTGAACCGCCCAAACAGGAGGGCGATGAGCGCGACCCCGACGACCGCCTCGATCAGGCTGACATAAACGCCGAAATGCGCCGGGTCCCAGTACGAAACCGGGCTCTCGAACCGCCAGTTCGACAGCGGCCAGAACTGCTGATGCGCGTCTTGCGCGTGCAGCAGGAAATCACAAAGGCAATGGAGAAGGACCGCGCCCGAAAAGACCGCCGCGACGCGGCTGCGCAGGAACAACGCCGCCGCGAGCATCGCCCCGAACAGCGGAAAGGAATGCGAGATCGCCTGTCCGGTCTGAACGGGCTCGGTCCAGTAAACGCGCTCCCATAGGTCGGCTTCCGGAATGCCGGCGGTTTTCGACCATCCCCACACCGCGAACAAGAACGCGTCGGGCAGGAACCCGCCGATCAGCGCCGCAACATTGACGCGCGCTGCGCCCGGCCGCGCGAACGCCGCCGCCGCGATGAGGACATGGGTCGGCGTCTGCAAGCGTCAGCCGAACACTTTCCCCGCTGCGCCCGGCGCAATGCGGATAAGGCGCGAGGTTTTCACCGCCGCCGTCCGGTGATGGACGATCGCCTGATAGCCGGGGTTCCTCACCATCTCGCCGAACGCCGCAGCGCTTGGATATTCCGCGACGAAGGCGAGGTCCCAGCGTTCTTTTTCAGGGCCGATCAGCACGGCTTGCGGCGCGCCGGACCAGACGATCCTGCCGCCGACGCCCTTGAAGAACTCTTCGCTCGCCTTCGCATATTCCTTGTAAGCGACCGCGCCCGTCGCCTTGCGGCCGTCTTCGTACCTTGCGTTTTTCCGAAGCCGGATCAGATTGAGCATCCAGATCGGCCCGGCGTCCGGCAGCTTCATGAAGGCGGCGAATTGCGCGCGCGACGGATCGATGTGTCCCACCATGTTCGCTCCTAGAGTTTTCCGAAGACGACGCCGCCGTCGCGGGGCAGCGTCACGAGAAGCCGGTCTTCCGCAATCATGACCTTGCCCGGGCGGATCTTGTCAACGCCGCGCATGAAGATGCGCTTTGCGACTGAATTATCCGGCGCGGGCGTCAGGTGGCTGAGGATCAGCAATTCGGCGCCGGCCTCATTCGCGGCGCGCGCGGCTTCCGCCGGCGTCGTATGATAGGAAGGTATATCGCTGAAAATCTTGGCGAGCGTCGCAAGCCCCGCTTTCGCCGCCGCGTCGCGCATCCCGGCGACCATGTGGTTCGCCTGCGCCTCGTGGATGAGGAGATCGACATCCTTCGCCGCGGCGACAAGACTTTCCGAATAGGCGGTGTCGCCCGAAATGACGACGCTGCGGCCCTGATACTCAAAGCGATAGCCGACGGCGGCGTCCACCGGATCGTGCCGCACCGGAAACGAAGTCACCTTAAGGCCCCCGTCATCGAATACGACGAGCGGCGCGGAATGATCGAACGGCCGCGCGACCATGCCCTTGCTGCGGGGCGGCGCGACGCCCTTGCCGTGATGGGCCGTGCGATAGCCCGCATCGAGCGCAAGGGCTTCGTTCTCGCCCGCGACCACGCGCTCGACGCCCTTCGGTCCGTAGACGGACAATGGCGCCGGACGCGCCGTCACCCAGGAGCCGAGATTGGCCTCGCTAAGGTCGCCGATGTGATCGGAATGAAAGTGCGTCAGGAAAATCGCCGATAGACGGTCGGCCGGCAGGCGGGCCGCCTGCACGGTCTCGAAACTTCCCGACCCGAGATCGACGATGAAAAAGCGGTCGCCGGCGATCACCGCCGTGCAGTTCTGCGCGCGCCTCGCCGACGGCAGTGGCGATCCGGTGCCGCAGAAGAAGACCTTAAGGCCGTCATCCTTGAAGACCGCAGCGCCAGGCCCGGCCATCGCCTTTTCGAGCGCCGCGTCGAACAGCCTGTCCTCAACGGCGGGCAGTCGGACCACGAGCGCGCCGGCCGCCGCCACGGCGGCCGCCCCGGCGAGGACGATCGTCAGGATTTTGGCCATCATGGCGCCCCTTCTCCTTCAGGTTATGGCGCGGTGCGCC
>DNZB01000342.1:11579-11722 GCA_003506635.1 Parvularcula sp. | reverse complement strand
GCCGACATCGCCCGCGTCAGCGATCCGGGCGCGCCGCTTGGCGACGCGCTGTCGAAGCTTCCCGCGACGGTCGCTCTTTCCTACGGCGTTCACGGCAACGAAATTTCCTCGACCGACGCTGCGCTGATGACGGCCTATCACCT
>DNZB01000342.1:1011-11264 GCA_003506635.1 Parvularcula sp. | reverse complement strand
ATCCTTCTCGATGCGCTCGTCTTAATCGATCCGATGCAGAACCCGGACGGGCGCGCGCGCTTTATCCATAATTTCGAGATCGCGGAGGGACTTGAAAATTCCGGGTCGGCGATCGCCGCGGAGCGCAACGAGCCCTGGCCCGGCGGGCGCACCAATCACTATCTCTTCGACATGAACCGTGACTGGTTCGCGCTGACGCAGCCTGAGACGCGCGGGCGCATCAGGCTCTTGCGCGAATGGCGCCCGCTCGTCTTCGTCGATCTCCATGAGATGAGCACGGAATCGACCTACTTTTTCTCGCCGGAAGCGCGCCCCTATAATCCGCACCTCGTCGTCTCGCAGCGCGAGAGCCTTGAGATTTTCGGGCGCAACAACGCGAAGTGGTTCGACCGCAACGGCTTTCCCTATTTCACGCGCGAGATCTTTGACGCGTTTTATCCGGGCTACGGCGCCAGCTGGCCGTCTTATTACGGCGCGATCGCGATGACCTATGAGCGCGGTTCGGCGCGCGGCCTTCTCGCCGACCGGCGCCGGGGTCCGGACTTTCATTATCGCGACAGCGTGCGCCAGCATTTCCTCGCCTCGATCGCGACGGCGGAGGCCGCCGCCGTCAATCGGGACCGGCTGTGGCGCGATTTCCGCGCCTATCAGGAGAGCGCCGTGACCGAAGGCCGCCGCGACCGCATCGGCGCTTATATCCTGCCTTCCGGGCACGATGACGCGGCGGCGTTCCGGTTGGCGGGCCTACTTACGCAGCAAGGCGCCGGAGTCCTGACGGCGAAGACCACATTCTCCGCTTGCGGACAATCCTTTCCCGCGGGCAGCCATGTCGTGCCGACGGCGCAGCCCGCAAAGCGCCTTATCCGCAATCTTCTCGACCCCCAGGTCGATCTCGAAGCCGATTTCCTCGTCGAGCAGGAGCGTCGGCGCGCCAAGGACCTCGGCGATGAAATCTACGATGTGACCGCCTGGTCGCTGCCGATGATGATGGGGGTCAAAAGCGTCGCGTGCGAGGGCGGCGCGCCGGGCGGGGGCAATTTCGTCAGCCATGGCGGGCGCATGACGCGCGCCGGCGCGCTGACGGGACCCGAAGAAGCGGTCGCCTATCTCGTCCCGTGGGGCGAGCGCCCGGCGATCCAGCTTCTGGCGCGCGCGCTGCGCGCCGGGCTGACGCTTTCCTCCAGCGACCGCGCTTTCACCGCCGGCGGACGCGCCTTTCCCGCGGGCACGCTGATCTTTCAGCAGGCGGACAACCCGGCCGACCTTCGCGCCCGGCTGGCGCGGTTCGCGCGCGAGACCGGCGCGAAAGTCGCGGCCGCCGGCGAAAGCTGGGTGAGCGAGGGTCCCAGTTTCGGATCGGAACATGTTGCCGCGATGCGCGCGCCGAAAATCGCGATCGCCTGGGACGAGCCGACGAGCGCCAATGTCGCCGGCGCGACGCGCTTTGTCATCGAGCGGCAATTCGACTATCCCGCAACCGCCGTGCGGGTCGAGGACATGAACAGCCGCGCGCTCGATCAATTTGACGTGCTCATTCTGCCGGGCGGGGGCGACTATGCGACGGCGCTCGGCGAAGCGGGCGTCGGACGCCTCAAGAACTGGGTCGATCGCGGCGGCGTCCTCATCGTAACGGGTTCGGCGATGCGCTTCGCCGCCGACCCGGAAGCAGGCCTCCTGTCGATCCGGCGTGAGAACGCCGCCCGACCCGACGGCGAAGCCGCGCCAGGCGCAGACGACAAATCGACCGTTGAGGGAACAGTGCTCGCCGACGACGCAGCGGCCGCAAAAGCGATCGCGCCCTTGAAAGAAGGCCCCGATGCGACGGCGGGCGTCCTACTTAACGCCGCCGTCGATCCTGATCATTGGCTCGCCGCCGGGGTGAAACCGCAGGTCGTCGCGCTCTATTCGGGCGGGGACATCTATACGCCGGCCAAACTCGACGCCGGCGTCAATGTCGCGCGCTTCGCCGGCGCCGATATGGTGCTCGCCAGCGGGTATCTCTGGGCGGGGACGAAGGCTCAGCTCGCGCACAAGCCCTTCGTCGTCATTGAAGGAAAAGGCGACGGCATGGTGATCGCCTTCACCGCCGACCCGACAACGCGCGCTTATCTCGACGGCCTCAATACGCTATTGGCGAACGCGCTTTTCCGCGCGCCGGCGCATTCGCAGAAGGCGGACTAAAACAGTTTCTCCGGCGCGCCCGGCGCCGGCGCCTTCAAGGTCCAGCGGCCGTCCTCGCGGCAGGCGACGCCCTCCCATTGGTCCGATCGTCCGCCGACGGAAATGCGTTGCTCATAGGCGCGGCAGAAGATTGCCGGCTTGCGCGGGCCGCCGGCAAGCTCAAGTTCGGTTCCCGGCGCCTTGATCATCAAGCTGGCATGGATATAGCCGCGGACACGCCCGTCGGCCTCAACGAGCATCCACGGCTTGCCAACGACGTTGCCGACAACGTTGACGCCGGTTCCCGACAATAGCTGCTCAAGGATCAGGCGCTCCGTCGATGGGCCGAGGCGGACATTAGCGTTGCCGGTCAGCGCGTAAAGACCCTGCTCCGTTTCGTAAATTTCATCGAGGATGAGATTGGCCGGCATCGGCGGACGATCGTTCGGATCGGCCTTGAGGCCGCCGAGCCGGGCCTCGCGCGCTTTCACCCAGCCGAAGGCGCCCGCGCCCTTCCAGTCGAACCGCTCGCCGCTTGCGCCCGCATTCATCGCTTGCAGAAAGGCGGGTTCGAGCGCGCGCGCGTCCGCTTCGGTCAGCGCGGCGCCGAGCGGGGAGAACGCGGCGAAGTTCTCCGATCCGCGCCCGCCGCCGCCGGTTGAGGCGCATGCGGCGAGCGACAGGGCCGCGAAAGCAGCGAAAAATGGACCCCTCATGTCGGCGTTCTCCCGTTCGGCAAAGGCTTATTAACCCCTGACCGCGGCGCGGCAAGGGCGCCGCCGCGGCCCTTTTTGAGCAAAATCTTTACGGGTTGTGAGGCACGATCGCCCCATCGCGAAGGGGATTGACCGCTCATGCCGACCCATCCGGGCGCTGCAAAAGCCGAAGGCGTCTCGCGCCTCAAGCAACTGATCGACGTCGCGCGCGAGGGTTCGACCGAAAAGCGCGCCGACCTTTTGCGAGAAATCACCGACGTCTTCATGGCCGCGCCCGACCGCTACACCTCTTCGGAGATGCAGCATTTCGACGTCATTTTGTCGAAAGTGACGGAATCGGTAGAAATCGCCTTGCGCGCCGAGATCGCGGAAAAACTCGCCGACGTCGCGACCGCGCCCCGCAATCTGGTGCGCCAGCTCGCCAATGACGAGATCAGCGTCGCGCAGCCGATCCTCGAGCGCAGCGCCGCGTTGAGCGAGGACGATCTCATTTCCGTCGTTCGCCAGCGCACCCAGGACCACATGAAGGCGATCACCCGCCGCCGCGAGGTGCCCGCGTCCCTCTCCGCCGAACTCGTCGAACGCGGCGACAAGGACGTGCTCGTGATGCTCGCCAGCAATCAGGGCGCGCAGTTCACCGGCGACACGATGACGAAGCTTGTCGAACATTCGCGTTCGATCGCCGACCTGCAAGGACCGCTGACCGAGCGTTACGACCTGCCGCCGAATCTTTTGACGCAGATGTATTTCTTCGTATCGTCGGCGCTGAAGCGGGAAATCCTCAAGCGATCCGACCTTCTCGACCCCGCGCTCATCGACGAGGCGATCGAAGGCAATCGCGTGCGCATCTTGAAACAGGCGATCAACGAAGCGGGCGCGGAGGTTTCCGACGCGCGCCAGTTCGTAGAATCGAAGATCCGCGCCAATCTCTTGAACGAGAGCCTTCTGAAAGACCTGATCGAACATCAGCGTTCGACAGAATTCTTGCTGAGCTTTGCGCATTATGTCGGCGTCGATCCGTCGACGGCGCAGCGCATTTTGGGCGACAAATCCTTCGAATCGCTGGCGATCGCCTGCCGCGCCGCCGGACTTGAACGATCGACCTTCGCGAAATTCGTGTTCGGCCTGCAAAAAGGCATCGAAGACCAGCAGAAATCGCTGCGCGTCCTCGATCTTTACCTGAAGGTGCCGCAGGAAGCTGCCGAGCGCGTCATGCGTTTCTGGCGGGTGCGGTCGGAAGCCGTCGCCACAGAGCGCCCCAAACCGCAAGGCATCCACGCGCTCGCGGAACGCGCCGCGGCGCGGCGCTAGATCTCGAAAAAGCCAATCCCGCCGCGCTTTTCGCGCGGCGGGTGGTTCGCTCCAGCCGATGACTCAGGCGTAGATGCGGATTTCCGAGCGCCCCGAGCAGGCGCTGTTCGCTATGCGGCGCAGCTGGCCGTAAGGAACATAGCGGGCGTCGGGGCCGCGCGCCGTCACCGTGCACACAAGGCGCCCGTAACCGCGGCCGCCGCCGAACGCTTCCTCGACAACGATCGCTTCCGCGCGATAGCCCCGAATTCGGTAGACATCGCGATCGACGACCTGGCCGTAATCGCGATAGCCGCGGCGATCATAGTACGGACGATCATAATAGCGCCCGCCGCGGTCGTAATAGCCGCCCTTGCCGTAGCTTAGCGAGACAGAGAATTCTGGGTCCGCCTTATAGTAGCGGTCCTTCGGGTAGTAATTGTAATAGTCGCGGTTGTGATAGCGGTGGTCGTGGTCAAGATCGCAATGCTCGGGGCGTCCGTCACGATAGGTTGCATCGCGATACTCGCCGCCGCGGCGGTTGTCGTAGCGTTCGCCGCCGCGCGCATCGGAATAGCGGTCGCCGTCCCGTTCGCGCCCGCGGCGATGATCCCCTTCATCTGCGAAGGCCGCGGCCGCCCCAAGCGCCGCCAGCCCTGACGCGAGCGCGACCGCCTGTTTCACCAAGAAATTCATTTTCATCTCCGTACCAATTGCCCCAGCCGGATCGCCGATGATTGGAAATTGGCGGCCGATTACGGCGAAATTCACATCGCTTTGGGTCCGGATTGCGCCATAATTGGACACAGTATCTTCAAGGCCGAAAGAAGGAGCGCCGATGGGTTCGATTGAAAGCCGCCGCCGCGCCGCCGCCGCCGCGCGCCGTTTCGGCGCCGTTGCGGCGGGTCTTCTGTCGGCCGCGGCGATCGCCGTCGTCGCGCTCGCCCGGTTCGACTTTCTGGGGGCGGGCGTTCACGTCAATCTGGCGATGCTGCTCGGCGCGCTCGGCACGATCGGCGTCGGGGTCGGGTTGATGGCGCTCACATTTTATTCGAGCCGTTCAGGCGCCGATGATGAGGTCAAGATGGGGTCGCCTGACGACCCGGCGCCCTAGCGCACGCAGCTCTAAACCGTCAGTCTACGAAGGAACGCCCCTGCCGGTCTTCGATCTCAACGATCCAGAGATCGCGGTCGAAGCGCGCCTCCTTCTCAAGATAGCGATCGACGTCTGCTTCATCCGCCTCGCCTTCAAGCGGCTCGCGCCAGATCGCCGCGCCCGTCTCGTCCCGCGACTCGACGAAAAGGCGCGCGCGACGCGCGCCGAGATAGACCTTGACCGCAACGGCGCCGGCGTCGGGATCGCCGCGGCGCGCGATCGCCGCGAAGGCGCCCGCGATCGAGGCGCGCCGCAATTGCGCGCTGACGCGGATTTCGGTTTTAAGGCGCGGCTCGCTCATGGCGCGCAGCATCGGGCCTTCGTCGGCCGGCGGCAACCACGCGTTTCAGGCGGCTCTGACGGCGGGGCGGCGCGCCTTTATGCGGTCAAGCTCGGTCAGCTGCAGGGGTTCGACCTTAGCGAGCGCCGCGCTGACGACCCCGCGCGAGAGCGAAACGCCGTCGACGACGGGCAGACGCACTTCGGCGCGCAATCCCTCGCCCGGCGCCGAGGCGAGATCGATCGCCCCGCCATGGAGTTCAGCCAGCGAAATCGCGAGCGACAGACCAAGACCCGACCCGCCCTGACCGCGCACGCCCGCGCCAGCCACGCTGGTGAACCGCTGGCCGATCTTGTCGAGCGCTTCGGCGCTCATGCCGACGCCGTCATCCTTGACGACGAAGAGAATCTCGTCGCCGCGGGCGGCGACCGTCAGCGAGATTTCGCCGTCGCTGGTGAACTTGATCGCGTTTGAGAGGAGGTTGATCAATATCTGGCGCAGCGCCCGCGCATCGAGGCGGCAGGACGGCAGTCCCTCGGCGATATCGAGCCGCAGGCGAAGCCCCGCCGCTTCGGCCGCTTGCGACATCATGCCGGCGCATTCGCGCGCGACGGCGCCGGGGTCAAGATCGACGCGCGTCAGCCGATAGCGGTCCGCTTCGACGCGGGAGAGATCAAGAACGACATTGACGAGATCAAGGAGGTGGCGCCCCGCCATGCGGATATGCTCCGCATACTGCGCATAATTCGGATGACCGATCGGCCCGAAGGTCTCGCGCTCGATCGTCTCGGCGAAGCCGATGACGGCGTTTAAGGGCGTGCGCATTTCGTGCGACAGATCGGCGAGCATCGCGGCGGCCCCGGGGGCGCGCGTTTCCGTGACGGCGGCCGGCGCGGCGGCGGGCCGGCGCTCGATCATCAAGACCGTCCAGGCCTCGTCGTCGCGGCGCTCGAAAATCAGCTCCGCCATTCCCTCGCCGCCGCCCGGGCGACGCATGCGGGCTTCAAGGCGCCGCGGCGCGGGCGCTGCGACGGCGCTGGCGACCAGCGCCTGGTCGCGAGGATCAAAGAGCTCAGGGAAGCGGTCCGTCCGGCCGGCGGCGGCAAAGAGGCTTGTGGCGCCGGGGCCAAGGCGCCGGATCGACCCGTCACGGTCGACGAGGGCGACAGCAGCGCCCGCCGATCCGAGAAAGGACGGCCCCGCCAGGGCCTCGCCGGCGCGGCGCGCTGCTCGCTTCAGGAAGCTTTGAACACCCATCAGACCGCCGTCTCTGCCGACGCCCCGCGGCCCGGGCCGCGTAAGGGCTTTCTAAAGGCCGGTTAACATTTCGCTTCCGGCTCCGTTTCATCTGTTGGCGATACTGTTAACAAATGCTGAAGGACGGGTTGCACCATGATAGAGGATCACCCGATTCTCGACCGAAACGACAGACTGCGGCGGCCCCGGCCCGGGCCTGGCTTGAGCAGCGCCGGGAGGGCGACAGGCTGTCTGATTTTTCAGGGCCGGAGCTTCGATTAACATCTCGAATTTGCTTTGAATGCCGTTAGGATGCGGAAACGCCGGTTAAGCGGCTGTCGCTAGGGTCGCGGTCTTGCGGGGATCGGCAGGTCCGCGCGGAATTGCAGGGACTGACGTCACCGCCGGTGATCAATCGGGAGCTAAGCATGTTGCGTTCTGGCGCTGCGGCCGAGGGCCGCGGGGGTAAGCCTTTGTTTGAATTGTCGGCGCCGCGTGACGCCCGCCGCATTGGCGGGGCGATGGCCGCCGCCGCTTCATTCTTCGCCTTTGCGGCGACGACCGCGGTTTCCGCCGAATCGCTGGCGCAACCGCGCGATACGGCGCTCGAACGGGCCGCCGCCGACTATATCCGCTTCCGCGCGGACGTGGCGGCGATCGAAGCGACGCCCTTCAACAGCGCCGAAACGACCCGCGAAGCGCACCGCCGCCTTTCGACCCATGATTCCGAGGCGCTGTCGTCGGGGTGGGTCGCCTACGCGGCGCTCGTCGCCGCCGACACGCCGGCATTCCGCAAGGCGCTTGAAGACGCGGTCAAATCCAAGAAAAAAGGCAAGAACAAGCTGTCGGGCGCTGACGCTTTCTTTGCGGAGCTCGCCGCCGACCCGACCTATCCGCGCAAGCTACCGGGCGCTGACGAGGCGGTCGCCCGCGTTCTGGCGATGACGGCGCAGGACGCGGCCCGATATTCAACGCTCGGCGAGGCGTTCAAGGCGCAAGCTTACGCCATGCAAAAAACCAAATGGGGCGTCGCCAAGATCCCGGCGAGCTCGGCACGCCTTTCTGACGCCGACAGCTATGGCCGCTCACGCGCTTCCGCGCAGACGCCGACCTTTGCATCCGTGACCGATAACGGCGTCACATCGCCCGCCCTTGATAGCGCTGAAGGGCCCTGGGGCGCTGATTGGGGCAGATCCGCCGGCGCCGGCCGGATGACCGAGCCGAATGCGGAAGTCATCATGAACCGCGTGCTCAATCTCGCCGCGCGCTATTCGGTGAGCGGCGTCAATCAGAAGACCGTGTCGGTCTACGCCAGGAACGACAAGTCGAACCAGTGCCTCTCTTTCGCGCAGCTGACGCTGCGCCAGTGCATCGCCGCGACACGCGCGCCATACGAGGAAGCGTTCTGCCTCGGCGAGCACGCGCTCAACGACGTCTCCGGCTGCATAGGCTGGGTCGCCGGGGTCGATAAATAAGCGCGCGCCATGCCGCACCGGAAGAGGGCCGCCCGCCGGGCGGCCCTTTTTGCTTTCGCCGCATCTTGCCAAGCTGACGCGCGAGGCAGGATCGCGACATGGCGTTTCGGGAAAGCGACGGCGGCGGCGGGGACTTGCAGAAGAACGTGCTGGTCGGTCCGCTCGCCCTGTGCCGCGCGGCGGCGAAGCTGGTCCTTGCCGCGACGCATGAGCGAACGCTGCAATATGCGCCGCTTGAAGCCCTGAAGGCGCATGCGATCGATGTGAACTGAGGCGCGGCCAGGCGCTTGCCGCAAACCGGACGCCAGCCTATCGAAAGCTATGCTGGGCTTTGACGACATTCTCGCCGACTTTGCGTTTCTCGACGACTGGGACGATCGCTACAAATACCTGATCGATCTTGGCCGGGCTCTGCCGCCTTATCCTGAAGAAAGGCGCGACGACGCCCATAAAGTGCGCGGCTGCGCCAGCCAGGTGTGGCTCGACGCGCAGATGGAAAATGGCGTTCTGCATTTCCGCGGCGATTCTGACGCGCATATCGTCAAGGGTCTCGTCGGCGTCCTTCTCGCGCTCTATTCCGGAAAGACGCCCGACGAGATTGTCGCGACAGACGCTGCGCGCGCGCTCGCGCCGCTTGATCTCAGCGCGCATCTGACCCCGCAGCGATCGAACGGGCTCGCATCGATGGCGGCGCGCATCCGCGCCATCGCGCTGGACGCGCAATGTTCCTAACCGTATCGGCGAACGCCCTTGCGTTCGACCGGGGGGCCGAATCGCGCGGCCGCCTCCATGAATTTTCTGATGTGCGCGCGAAACTCGGTTTCGAGAAAATCGATCTGCTTGTCGAAGGTCGGGCAATCGCGCCTGTCTTCGATTGCATGACAGGCGTGACTGACCGTGGTGCGGTCGCGGCCGAAGAGATCGGAGATCTCTCGCAGCGACATGTTCGCCGCCGTGTGGCACAGATACATTGCGAGCTGACGCGCGAAAGCGACATTCGGCCGGCGCACGGACGCCCGCACGTCGTCAACATCGACGCCGCAGGATTCCGCGGCGACCTCGCACGCGGCCGTGACGATTTGCTTTCGGTAAAACGCCGAGAGGCCCCCGTCCCACTCGAACACCGTCATCTGTTTCCCTCTCTCCAAGGAACATCTGTGACGGGCAGTCTAAAACTTGATTTGAAGTGTCGGATAACTTTAGCGAACGCGATGAAAAATGCGTTTCGATTTAAGGATAACAGGCTCGCCGGCGCACGCGGATGCGCGCGCCCGCCGTCAAACGCCGTTAATGCAAGCTACGGAAAATTCCTGATCAGGACGGGCCGCGCGATGATGCGGCGGCGAGCTTCTTGAAGAACTCCTCGCCGCCGAGGCTTTCGACGCCGCGCGCATCGAGATATTCCTCGATCGCTTCGGCGATCAGCTCTTCAGCCGGCAGGCGCAATTCGGCCGCGCCGAGCGTCAGACGCATGAACGCGCGCACGCCGAGAGACGCGGTGACGACGGCGCGCACTGTCCCGTCCAAGGCTGGCGCCGGGGCGACCGCAGCGCTGGCAGGCGCGGCGATCACTTCGTCGAAATCATCCTCAAGATCGTCGAGCGGATCGCGCGCCGGCGGCGCGCTGTCGTCATCGAAGAAGCGGTCCGCGTCGTCATCGGCCGCGCCCGCGCCCAGCCGGCCCAGATAGGTGACAACCTCGTCGGCCTCGGCCTCGATCGCCTCGATTTCTTCAATGCTTGGATTGTCGGGGTAGCCCGCTTCGAAGCTGCGCTCATTGATGATGGTGATCGGCGGCTGCGGCGCCGGCGGCGGAGCTTTGACCGCGGGTTTCGGGGAGGGCGCCGGCGGCGCGGCCGGCGGCTTTGCGGCGGCCTTCGGTGGCGGCGGCGGCGGACTCGCGCGCAAAGGCGGCGGCGCGGGGGCGGGGGCCCCCCCCC
>DNZB01000342.1:475-673 GCA_003506635.1 Parvularcula sp. | reverse complement strand
CGGCGCGCGCGGCGGCGCTGTCAAGGGCGGCGGCGCCTTGGACTTGTTTTCCGGCGGCGCGCCTTTGCGCGGGATCAAGGCGTCGCTCAGGGTGAAGGCTTCAGTTTCTTCCGCGGCGTCGATGATCGGCGAGTTTGAGGGCGCCGCCTGCCCCTTTCGGGCGAGCAGCCCCGATGTCAGCGCGGCGAAGCGGCTTTC
>DNZB01000342.1:0-133 GCA_003506635.1 Parvularcula sp. | reverse complement strand
GTTCCTATTGGGCGGCGCGACGACCGAACACTCTGTTCTGCGCGGCCGTCTGCGCCGCGCTCTGGGGCTCCTCGCCCTGGCGATAGCCGCCCTCCGCGCGTTTGAGTCGCCGGTCGAGATATTGCCAGAGCTC
>DNZB01000049.1:1101-5585 GCA_003506635.1 Parvularcula sp. | reverse complement strand
GAGGCGTGGTTCAAATGGACGCCCGTAGAGAGCGCCGCACTGACGACGGAGGCGATCGAGGCGCTGCTCGCGGAACGGGCGACCGCGCGCAAGGCGAAGGACTTCAAGACCTCAGACCGCATCCGCGACGACCTCGCCGCGCAAGGCGTCGTCATCGAAGATGGGCCGCAAGGCGCGACGTGGAGAAGGGGGTAAAAATCTCGAAATCAAATTGTCGAAGCTATCAACTTCCGCGGTCAATTCGTTCAACCAAGTCTCGCATCCGGTCATCCTGCAACTCGTGCAGTTCCATCGATATTTCCTCGCCGTCAAAAAAGGCTACCGGATGAGCATTTTTCGCGGATCGAAACACCATACCGTCAATCGAATGGCCAGTTAGCGCACGATTCAAAGCCTTCGAGGCAGCAGAACAGTTTTCTGAAACGAGAAGCACCAATATGCCGTCCCTTGAGGAAACCTTGGCGTCCAGCAACTCGCGACGTTGCTTGCAGGAGTTTTGAACTTTCAATTCTCCTTTTGGGGACCTGCGATTGACAAATTGGTTTGGCGTGAGGCCATTCAAGACCTTGCTCACAAAACTGGAGCACACTTCGCCCAGGATCTCTTCGATCTCGAAGGGGTCAAATTCGTCGGCAACGTAGGAACGCGAACCGACCCGGACTAACGGCCTGTCGCCAGACTGCATCTCAAAAAAATCGACTCTGCAATCGCTCCGTTTGCGCCAATTATAATTCTTGAATTCGTCGGGGGCGACCATTGGAACACCGATTCGAACTATTCTTTCGCCCTCATCGATTCGCGCACGCTTCTCCGCCTTTGCATCCAATGACAGAAAACCGATTGCTATTACGAAACAAGCAAGCAACCAAAATCTTAACAGAGCTTTCTGATTGACTGCCACCATTTAGGCCCGATTGTCATTACAAACTTTGAGGTGATAAGGTACCATCCGGACTTGGGGTTTTCAAGTGACGAGTATGTCTGCAGGTTTTGAGCGTGGCTTGATGCGAGGAGCGCTGAGTCGATTCGAGGCAAAGTATAATAGAGGCAGTAGTGCATATAATGTCAGAGGAGGATTTCTGACTGTAGTCGATATAGTGGCGATATTTGGCGCTTTAATTTTAGCAATTCTGATTTCCGCCGGAGTAGTCAGTTTCATTACAGGAGACCCGATTGAGGATATCCTCAGTAGCGAGGACATAAACCCTAAATTTGAATTTGCATCTCTTTTCCTCACGACCTTACCGCCGACTTTCTTGCTTTTAAAAGCGGCAGGCGAGTTGTTTTCTTACGGCGAGCTAGATGTAAATCGTACCGTCGGAGTCCCGTGGTGGATTACCGGACTAGTTGGCGGATTAGTGCTTATTTTTGCCACGCAGATCACCTCGCTTTTCAGCGAGACACTGATTTCTGTGGTTTCAAATCCAAAATATTCCGGACTTTTCAACGACGGAGCGTCCCTCGATGAACTGACGGGAGATGTAGGGCAATGGGCTTCATATTTATATTACTATCTTTTGAGCTTGGTGGCGTTCTCAATATCTCTCTACATGTACGGTAGTACGGCGAAGAATCCGTGGCCCAGTTATTGTTTCTCTATTTTCTTGTTCTCTTTGGCTGCTATATTTTTGGGTCGATTAAGGCTTTTGACTGGATCGTCGGATTTTGACGAAGAGCTTATCAGGTTTCTTGCAAACTTGATGTATGTCGCATTAGCGGTCTTAATAGCCCACGTCGTCGGAAGCGCAGTCGTAAGAGCGATTTTATCGGCACAACCTGTTCAAGTGCGACGCAATTGAGTGAAGTGTAAACCTACATTGCGAGACACTTGCGACTGCCATGGAAGTCGGGCGCTTTAAGGCGACGCTAACAAATCCTGTCGCTGTTACAGGAGATCGAAAGACATCAAGACCTCTGACCGCATCCGCGACGACCTCGCTGCGCAAGGACTCATCATCGAAGGCGGGACGACGGGGTAGGACTTTCCCTTAGTCCGCTCACCCCGGCGAAAGCCGGGGCCCAACGCTGTGTGCTTTGGGGGACAAAGCTCTTTACACGCAGTACTGGATCCCGGCTTTCGCCCGGATGAGCGGGATCTTAAGGTCGTAGAATGCCGCTGCCTTCCTTTGCTGCTCACGCTTACGACGCTGCCGCGCTTCGCGGAACCCTTGACGACACGGGCGTCGTTATTGTCCGCAAGTTCGCGACGCCCGACGAATGCGACGTGTTGAGGGAGCGCGCCTTCGCGCTCGTCGACGGCTTTGACATCGACGCGCACCGCACGATTTTTTCGACGACGACGCAGAGCCATGCGGCGGATGAATACTTCCTGTCTTCCGGCGACAAGATCAGTTTCTTCCTTGAGGAAGAAGCGTTTGATGCGGATGGGCGCCTCGTCCGCCCGAAGCGCGAGGCGGTCAACAAGATCGGGCACGCGCTTCACGATCTCGATCCCGTCTTCGCGGCGTTCTCGCGCTCGCCGAAAATGAAGGCAGCGGCCGAAGCGGCTGGCTTCCACGAGCCGCGCCTTCTCCAGTCGATGGTCATCATGAAGCCCCCGGGCATCGGCGGGGAGGTGACATGCCATCAGGATTCGACCTTTCTTTATACCGAGCCGGAAAGCTGCGTCGGCTTCTGGGTGGCGCTCGACGAGGCGACGCTTGAAAACGGCTGCATGGAGTTCATTCCGGGCGATCATAAAGGGCCGCTTCGCCGCCTTTTCCGACGCAAGGCTGAAGGCGGAACCGAGATGGTCGCGCTCTCGGGTGAGCCCTACCCGGAGGAACGACGCGTCGCGGCGCCGGCCGCCGTCGGCGACCTCGTCATCTTCTCGGGCCGCGCGCCGCATATGAGCCGCGCTAACCGGTCGGCGAGGCCCCGCATGGCCTACACGCTCCACATGATCGAGGCAGGGGTGCGCTATCCGGCGTCGAATTGGCTGCAACGTGGGTCCGGCGCGCCGTTGCGCGGCCTTTGAAGCCCCGCCGCAATTTCGCCGCCGGACCGCCGCTGGCGCGCCTTTGAAGGGCGCGATATGAAGCGCGCATGAAGACGGCGCAGCTTCGCGCCAGAGGGGATCGCGCATGACCGCATTTTCGCTTCGCCGCCTGGCGCTCGGCGCGGTTTCGCTCGCGGCGCTCGCTGCCTGTTCGCAAGGCGGCGGCGATTACGCCGCGGCGCCGGCGGACGTCGTCGCCGCCGAAGCAGGGCGCGTCGCCTATTCGCGTGACGCCGAGGTCGCAGCGCCCGCGCCGCCGCCCGGCCCCGGCGGCGACGTCGCCAACGCCGGCGTCATGCTCGCCTATTCCTATTCGATGGCGATCGAGGCGCCCAAGACCGCGATCGCAAGCCTCGCCCGGGCGCATGAGAAAGCCTGCCTCGACGCCGGCCCCGCCCTCTGTCAGGTGATGGGATCGTCAGTCAACGCTTACGGTGAAGATCAGGTTTCGGCCTATCTCAATCTCCGCGCGGAGCCGAAATGGCTGGAGACGTTCCGCGGCGCGATCGCGGCGGACGCCGAAAAGGCCGGCGGCGAGCTTACCGCCAACACGGTGAGCGCTGAGGATCTGACGCAATTCATCATCGACACGTCCGCGCGGCTTGAAGCTAAGAAAACGCTGCGGGAGCGGATCAGAACGCTTCTCGAAACGCGCGAAGGGTCGCTCAACGACATTCTCGCCGCGGAACGCGCGCTCGCCGAGGTGCAAGGCGAGATCGATTCGATGACCGCCTCGCTCGACGCCGCCAAGGCGCGCGTGTCGATGTCGGCGCTGTCGATCAGCTATAATTCCGACCCTGAGACTTCGATCAGCATGTGGAAACCCTTGAGCGAGGCGTTTTCAGGATTCGGGCGCACCTCGATGCAGTCGCTGGCCGAGGCTGTCACTTTCATCGCGCGCACCTGGCCGTCGCTCGTCGTACTCCTCGTCGTCCTGACGATCCTGCGCGCGTGGTGGCGCGGACGGCGGAAGAAGGCCTGACGTCCGGACAATTTTAGCGAATGCCGGGCCGCTTCCTTAAACTCTCTTAGGCATCCTTGAAGGGTTCAGCCGGGGGGCTCATGTGAAATCGCTGTCTGAAGTCATGCTGTTTGCGACCGCTTCGGCGGTCAACGCCGCGCTCGTCATCGGCGCGGCGTTCGCCGTCGCCTGGTTCACGGCGGGCTGACCGCGCCGTCAGCCTGCGGGGGTCAGGCGCAAGACCTTGCCGACGGGCGCGCCGTCGCGGTCTTCCGTCGTGACGTATATCGCGCCCTCTGGGCCGACGCGCACGTCGCGGATGCGCTCGCCCTCAAGATAGCGCTCCTCGCCGATCTCTTCCATGCCGTCGAGATCGACGCGGTGGAGCGAAAGCTCAGCCATCGCTCCGACAAGAAGGTCGCCGTCCCAGTCCGCCGGAAACATCGCCCCCCGGTAGACCGCAAGGCCCGACGGCGCGATCGACGGCGTCCAGTGTTTGAACGGCTGTCTGGTTCCGGAAAACTC
>DNZB01000049.1:0-692 GCA_003506635.1 Parvularcula sp. | reverse complement strand
CCTTGCCCGTTGCGATGGCCCTTCGTCCATAGTTCCTTGCGCTCGCCGCCGCCGAAGACGGCGTTATCGTCGGGGATCGAGCCGTCTTCGTTTAGGCGGATGACCGCGCCGAAGCTCGACGTCATGTCCTGCGCTTTTTCCTTGTAGCGCGAACCCTCGCCGATCGTCGCGTAGAGCTTGCCGTCGCCGCCCCAGGCGAGGCGCGCGCCGTAATGGTGTCCGGTGTCCTTCGCCGGAACCGCGTCATAGATGACGGTGAGATCGGTGAGCGCCGTTCCGTCGAAGTTCGCGCGTGCGATGCGCGTGCCGTTCGCCTCGCGCGATCCATGCGCATAGGAGAGATAGAGCATACGGTTGTTCGCAAAGTCCGGATGCGGAAGAACGTCGAAGAGGCCGGCCTGGTTCCACACAAGAACTTCCGGCGCGCCCGCGACCGGTTCCGCGACCAGGCGATCGTCGCGGATCACGCGCAGACGCCCCTCGCGCTCCGTCACCAGAATTGCGCCGTCTGGGAGAAAGGCGATCGACCACGGATTGACGAGCCCTTCGGCGAGCGTTTCGACACGCAGCGTCAGCTTTCCTTCCGGCGCAGGATCGGCGAGCGTCGTTTGCAGCCTGGCGTCCCCCCCGCCCTGCCCCGACGCCGGCGCCGCCGCCGCGCCGTCCTTCGCGCCGCAGCCGCTGATGAGAGC
>DNZB01000395.1 GCA_003506635.1 Parvularcula sp. | reverse complement strand
CCGACAAGGCGCCGGAATGGAATTTCTCCATCACCGCGTCTTTCTACGCCGGCGCCATGCGCCCGTGAACCAGCCCGACGCGCTCGCCGAAGAGACCGTGCAAATGATGATAGCGTTCCTCCGCGGCGGTCATCGGAACAGCTTCCGATTCCTCGACGAGCGGACACACCCAATAGGCCTGATCGCCCCTGGCGATCAGCCGGCCGACGGCGCCGACGACGTCCGCGACACGCTCGACCGGCAGCGCGCGCGTGTCGACGGGCTTTCGTCCGGGCGGCTTTTCGCGGATCGCCGTCGCATCCATGTCGCCATAGGCGGTCAAGGCGAGCGTGCGCGGGATCGGCGTCGCCGTCATCACAAGAAGATCGGCGCGCGCGCCCTTTGCAGCAAGCGCCGCGCGCTGCTGCACGCCGAACCGATGCTGCTCGTCGATGACGACGAGCGCGAGGTCGCGGAATTCAACGTCGTCCTGAATAAGCGCATGCGTGCCGATGACGATTTGCAGGCGCCCGCTCGCGATATCGGCGAGCTTGCGATCGCGGGCGCCGCCCTTGTCGCGGCCGGTGAGAATGTCGAGCGTGATCCCGCATTCATGTGCGAGGGGCGCCAGCGTTTCGACATGCTGGCGCGCAAGGATCTCCGTCGGCGCAAGGAGCGCGGCCTGCGCGCCGTTTTCAATGACGCGCAACATCGCCAGGAAAGCGACGACCGTCTTGCCCGATCCGACATCGCCTTGAACAAGCCGCACCATTCGGCCCGGCGATTGCATGTCGGCCATGATCTCGCGCAGCGCATTTTTCTGCGCCGCAGTCAACTCGAACGGCAGCGCCTTTACGGCGCGCGCGACGAGATCGCCTTTCGGCGCGAAGCTGCGCCCTGCGGCCTTGCGCCGGGCATTGCGAATGAGCGCAAGCGCAAGCTGGTTGGCGAGCAGTTCATCAAAGGCGAGGCGTTCGGTCGCCTTTGCGCCCGGCGAAAGATCAGCGACGGCGCGCGGATTGTGAATCGCGGTCAGCGCGGCCCGCCACGCGGGAAAATCATTCTTGCGGAGCCATGCGGCGTCCTGCCATTCGGGAAGCTCAGGCGCTCTTGCGAGCGCAGCTTGCGCCGCCTTGCGCATCACCGATGCCGGCAAGCCCGCGGTCAGCGCATAGACTGGCTCGAACAACGGCAGCGCGTCGACGTTCGCAGGATCGACGATATGATCCGGATGCGCCATCTGCCGCGCCCCGTTATAGTCGTCGATGCGTCCGGACACGATGCGGCGCGCGCCGACAGGCAACGCGCGCGTCAGAAAATCTGCACGCGGATTAAAGAAGATGAGCGTCAGATAACCGGTCTCGTCCGAGCAGATGACGCGGTACGGGCGGTTCACCGCAGGCGCGGGATGGTGGCTGTCGACGGTGACTTCAAGGGTGGCCAGCGCGCCGATCTCGGCCTCCGCGACCTTCGGCCGGCGGCTGCGATCGATGAGCCCGTGCGGCCGCGTGAAAAGAACATCGACGACCTGCGGCCCGGCGGCCTTCTCGATCAGCGCCGCAAGGCGCGGCCCGACGCCTTTCAGCGCGGTTACGTCGGCGAACAAGGGGTTGAGGATCGCAGGCCGCATGCGGCGCCATTATCGCCGGTTTCGGGCCGAGAGTGAAACTGCTATGCGAGAGCGCATGACAGAGCCCGCAGAAACGCGCCGCAAACGCCTGCTTCATCGCGCCCGCTATCGCGGCTTTAAGGAGGCTGACCTCCTTATCGGCGGATTCGCGGAGGCGTCGGTTGCGGCCATGTCAGAAGCCGAGCTCGACGCTTTCGAGGCGATCCTCGCGCTGAACGATCATGACATTTACGCCCTCGTTCTCGGCGCGGCCGCGCCCCCGGCGAATGTCGATATCGCGATGATCGCCCGGATGCGCGCCTTCGACGCGTCAAAGCGCGCTTGAACCGCGACCGGGCCGGGGCTATCAGTCGCGCCCTGTCACGCGACCGCAATAACCGGCGGCCGCGCGATTTCCTCTGAGGAACCGCAGAATGTCGATGGTATCCGGCGTCGCGAAAGTCGCCGCCGATGAGGCATGGAGCAGCGACGCCAGCTTCACGATTTACGACGCGCCCGACGGCGCGGCGGCGATGGCGCTCGCCGAGGCGGCGGCGGCGCGCGGCGGGCTGATCACTTATGTCGCGCGCGATGCGCAGCGCGCCGCTGACATGACCGCGGCGCTTGAATTTTTTTCGCCGGCCATTCCCCGGATCTCTTATCCAGCCTGGGACTGCCTCCCATACGATCGCGTGTCGCCGTCGCCGGCGGTGTCGGCGGCTCGCATGGCGGCGCTGTCGCTTCTTGCGCGTGCGCGCGCCGCCGGCCCGCTGATCGTCATTACGACAGTCAACGCCGCGCTTCAGCGAACGCCGCCGAAAAGCGTCGTAGCGGCGTCGGCGTTCTCAGCGGCGCCTGGTGAAACGGTGTCGATTGAGGCGCTGACCGCTTATCTTGCGGCCAATGGATACGCGCGCGCCTCGACCGTGCGTGAGGCTGGCGAATTCGCGGTGCGCGGCGGCCTCATCGACCTTTTTCCGCCAGGAGCGGAAGAGCCGATCCGTCTCGATTTCTTCGGCGACACGCTGGAGTCGGTGCGCGGCTTCGACGCGGCGACCCAGCGCACGACCAGGCAGCTCGCCGGCGTCGATCTCGCCGCCGCCACGGAAGTCCTGTTGACTGAAGCGACAATCGCCCGTTTCCGCGCAGGATTTCGATCCGTCCTCGGCGCGGCGACGGATGATCCTGTTTATGAAGCGGTCAGCGCGGGGCGCAAGCACGCAGGCATGGAGCACTGGTTGCCGCTCTTTTATGAAGAGACGGCGACGCTCTTCGAATATGTCGGCGACGGCCTTATTTTTCTTGAACATCTGGTTGAAGAAGCGGCGAACGACCGCGCCGCCGCTGTCAACGATCATTACGCCGCGCGTGCGGACGATCTTTCCGCGCCGCGCTCGCGCAACAGCGAGTTTTCGGCGCCCGCCTACAGGCCGTTGCCGCCGGATTATCTTTATCTGCCGCCGGAGGAGTGGCGCCGCAAGATCGACGCGGCGTCCGTCCGGCGCTTCTCGCCGTTCTCGGCGCCGCAGGGGACCCGGACCTTTTCCTTCGGCGCGAAACAGTCGCGCACTTTCGCCGCCGAACGCGCGACCGACGCCGTCAACGTCTTCGAAGCTGTCAAGGCGCACATCGATGCGCTGCGCGCGCATCGAAAGCGCGCGCTGATCGCATGCTGGAGCGAAGGCTCCGCCGACCGCATGCGGGCGGTTCTTGAAGATCACGGCGTCGCCGCTATGGCTCATTTCACGACATGGCCCGCCGCGCTTGCTTCGAATGAGGCGGTCGGTACGGCGCTCATCGGCATCGAGACCGGATTTGAGACCGCCCAGCACGCGTTCATTTCCGAACAGGACATTCTTGGCGATCGTCTGGTCCGCCGCGGACGTCGAAAACGCGCGGAGAATTTTCTCACTGAGGCTTCAAGTTTGCAGGTCGGCGATTACGTCGTTCATGTCGATCACGGCGTCGCGCGCTACGCAGGTCTCAAAACGCTCGACGTGCAAGGCGCGCCGCATGATTGCCTTCAGCTTGAATACGCCGGCGGAGACAAGCTTTTCCTGCCTGTCGAGAACATCGACCTGTTGACGCGCTTCGGCTCCGACGATCCGAACACTCAGCTTGACCGCCTGGGCGGGGCCGGATGGCAGGGACGCAAAGCGCGCATCCGCGCTCGCATCAAGATGCTCGCCGAGCAGCTGATAGCGATCGCCGCCAAACGTGAGATGAAGCAGACAGATCTCATCGGACCGCCGGCCGGCGTCTATGATGAATTCTGCGCGCGCTTCCCTTATGCCGAAACGGAGGATCAGGAAAACGCGATCGCGGATGTGATCGAAGACCTCGCCAGGGGCCGGCCGATGGACCGGCTCATTTGCGGGGACGTCGGATTCGGCAAGACGGAAGTCGCGCTGCGGGCCGCGTTCATCGTCGCAATGACGGGCCGACAAGTCGCGGTGATCGCGCCGACGACGCTGCTCGCGCGGCAGCATCTCAAGAATTTCGCGGAGCGCTTCAAGGGATTCCCGTTAAAGGTCGGCGGCCTGTCGCGGCTGATCTCCGCGCCGGAAGCCGCGCGCGTTCGCGCCGGACTCGGCGACGGCTCGGTCGATATCGTGGTCGGCACGCATGCATTGCTTGCGAAGACGATTTCCTTTCGCGACCTCGGCATGGTGATCGTCGACGAGGAACAGCACTTCGGCGTGAAGCACAAGGAGCGCCTGAAGGAGTTTCGCGCGGACACGCATGTGCTGACGCTGACCGCGACGCCCATTCCCCGCACGCTGCAACTTGCGATGAGCGGCATCAGGGATCTGTCCTTGATCTCAACCCCGCCGATCGACCGGCTTGCGGTGCGAACGACCGTCGGCCCGTTCGACCCGATCGTCGCGCGTGAGACGCTTCTCCGCGAGCACTATCGCGGAGGGCAGAGTTTCTACGTAGCGCCGCGCATATCCGATCTCGACGGCGTCGCTGAATTTCTGTCCGCGCAGACGCCGGAGCTGAAATTCAAGATCGCGCACGGCCAGATGTCCGGCGGCGACCTCGAAGACATCATGAACGCTTTTTATGAGGGCAAGTTCGACGTCTTGTTGTCGACGACGATCGTTGAATCCGGCCTTGATATCCCGACCGCAAACACGATCATCATTCATCATGCGGACCGGTTTGGCCTTGCGCAGCTTTACCAGCTGCGCGGACGCGTCGGCCGCGCGAAATTGCGCGCCTACGCCTATTTGACGACGTCGCCGCGGAAGATGCTGACCCCCGCGGCGGAGCGGCGGCTAAAGGTGATGCAGTCGCTTGATACGCTCGGCGCGGGCTTTACGCTCGCAAGTCACGATCTTGACATTCGCGGCGCCGGCAATTTGCTCGGCGAGGAGCAATCGGGCCAGGTAAAGGAAGTCGGCGTCGAGCTTTATCAGCACATGCTTGAAGAAGCGGTTCTTGAATTGCGCGGCGGCGAAAGCGTAAGCGACGACCAATGGTCGCCGTCGATCAATGTCGGCATTGCGGTGCTCATCCCGGAAAGCTACGTTGAGGACCTCAATGTTCGCATGGGACTTTATCGGCGCCTGGGCGAGCTGCACGAGGACGCGGACATCGAAGGATTCGCCGCCGAGCTCGTCGATCGGTTCGGCCCGCTGCCGAACGAGGTTGAACAGCTATTGCAGATCGTGAAGATCAAGGATCTCTGCCGCCGGGCCGGCGCCGGCAAGATCGATGCGGGTCCAAAAGGCGCGGTTGTCACCTTCCGTCATGACAAATTCGCAAATCCGGCGGGGCTTGTGAAATTCATTTCGCAGTCGTCTTTCGACATCAAATTGCGGCCCGATCAGAAGCTGGTCTTTCAGCAAAACTGGCCGGACGAGAGGGCGCGGCTCAAGGGTTGCGCGAAGATTCTCGGCCAGCTTGCGGAAATCGCCGCGAAGGCGGCTTAAGCCGTCGTTCGCGCCGCTTCACGACGCCTTTGACGAATTTCGGCGACGAGCGCGGCGATGACCCGTTCGAGCTCAACGCCGTGCGCGCGCTCGATCGCCGCCGCGCGCACGTCCGGATGGTCGGCGGCCGGGCGCGGCTGCGTGCCGGCGATGACGCCTTCGAGGCGCCGCGCGACGCGGTCAGCGTCCGTTTGGCGCACGCCGCGAAGCAGGAAGATGAACGCCGAAGAGGTAAGTCGCGCGATCATGTCTTCGGCGCGGACGAGCCGCGCCGCCGTGCGCAAGGCGTCTTCGACGGCGGCGTCCTTTGGCGACAACGAAAGGGCGAGAAGGGAAACGGCGCCGCCGGTCTCGTCCGCGCGGCGAAAGACGCGAACAGCATGTTGCGCAAACAAGCGCGCGTTAGCCGCGAGCGCCGGGCCGCCATTGCCTTCCGG
>DNZB01000108.1:2079-3800 GCA_003506635.1 Parvularcula sp. | reverse complement strand
CCGACGGAGGAATGGGAGGACGCCCCCCTCGCCGCCGACGCGCGCGCCGAAGGCGACGGCAAGCGCGGCGCGAAGCTGAAACTCGCCGCCGCGCTCCTCGGCGTCGGCCTCGACGCCCTCGTCCGCCGCGACGAGCGGCGGCGGACGATCAGGCGGCGTTGGGTCATTTCAGGCATGGCGGCTGGGATGGCCGCGCTTGGCGGGCTGTCGCTGTTTGCTTTCAGTCAGCGCGACGCCGCTGTCGTCGCGCGCAATGACGCCGTGAAGGCGCGCGACGACGCTGAAGGCCTGATCGAACTCATCCTCACCGACCTTAAGTCCGATCTTGAAGGTTTCGGTACGCTGAAATCTGTTACGGCGATCGGCAATCGCGCGATCGGCTATTACGAAGGGCAGGACGTCAAGGCGCTGACGCCCGACCAGCTTGGCCGGCGCGCGCGTGTGCTGTTGATGCTAGGCGAGGCGGACAACAAACGCGGAAATCTGGATGCTGCCCTCGCTCGCTATGAAACGGCGGCGGCGACGACGTCGGAACAGCTCGCGCGCGACCCCGGCAACGCGCAGCGAATCTTTGACCATGCGCAGTCGGTCTTCTGGGTGGGGTACATCGCTTGGCAGCGCGGCGACCGCGAGAAGGCGAAGCGTCAGTTTACGGAGTATCATAAACTCGCCCAGAAGCTCGTCGCCAGCGACCCTGCGAACGAGGATTGGCATGCAGAACTCGACTATGCCTACTCAAACCTCGGCACGCTCGCGATGGACGACGGCGAGGCTGCGGCGGCGGAACGGTGGTTTCGGAAGTCGCTGGAGATATCGCTGGCGCGGTTGGAGAAGGCGCCGGGGGACGCCGACACCGTTTGGGCGGCGGGACAGGCTTATGCTTGGCTCGCAGATGCGCTTCACCGGCAGGTGAAGCTCGAAGGCGCAAGGCTTACGAGAGTTTCTGAGTCCCTTCTTTACTCGCCGTTTTTAGATAGCGAGAGAGTGAACTTGTCGATCCTTGATGCAGCAACGGTTTCCGAACATGCCATCGCGCAACTAGAATTGTCGCTGGGTAATGCGGAGGCTGCCGCCGAGCGCGCGGCCCGAAGCGCTGCGATTGCTGACAAGTTGGTTTTCGCCGACGTAGATGCAAGCAAACATCTAAGCCGCGCTTCACTTGGCCGAACTCTTAGCGCAATGTCTAATTTGGCCCTTGGCCGAACAGAAGCGGCCAGCGAAGCCGCATCCGAAGCGCTAATTCTCGCGGAGCGTCTCGTGGCTCAAGACAAGACAACTGTATTGTGGACCGGAAACACTTTGGCGCAAGCGAAACTTCTGTCAGCCAAGGTTGAAGCTTTGCAAGCAAATCTTGGAGGGGCAAAAGAAATACTTGATGAGTTGATTGCAACGCAGCGACCGCTTGCGATGGATGTCTCCGAGCCTGCTGTCACACGAGCTCTTTGCGCCGCTTTAGCGGCGCGAGCGCGAATGGATGTCGATTCGAAAGACGATTGGAATGAAATCGTTGAGCTGATCGGCGATCTTAGAGAAAGATCGACTCCTGAGGCGCAGGCCATACTCGCTGAAGCTTTCGTCGAGACGGGTAAAGTCGAACAGGCTTCGTCACTAACGCTTGAAATCTACGCAAAGGGATACCGTCACCCCGACTTTGTTGCGCTACTTGATAAATTTCCCAATCTCATACCCGCTGCAGAACGTAGGGTGCATTGAGCCGAAGG
>DNZB01000108.1:1601-1778 GCA_003506635.1 Parvularcula sp. | reverse complement strand
TCGCTGCGCTCAATGCACCCTACCGTTAATCACCTATCACTAGTTGCCCGAACCCTTGGTGTTCTCAATCTTCGGATCGATCACCAGCGGCGTGCGTTTGCCCCCTTGTTTGACCACGACGCCGAGATTGTACTCATAGGCGCAGGCCGTGAGCGACGCCGCCGCGTGGAACCGGGC
>DNZB01000108.1:761-1310 GCA_003506635.1 Parvularcula sp. | reverse complement strand
GCCGACCGGCGCCGCCGCCGAAAAAGGGTTGTGCGGATAGGCTGAGCCATCGGCGCGCGACTTGAGAAAGAGCGCTTTCGACGCCTGCGGCTCGAACGCCCAGGCGCCGGGTTCAAGCTGGAAGATGACGATCGTGTCGGCGCTCAGCGTCATGTCGAACGGCGTCGCGTCGGCGGCGGCTGGCGGCGTATGCGGTCGCAATTCGCGCGCGAGATCGCCGATTTGCCACGACCAATCCGCGACACCCGATTTGCGTGTTGCGGACCTGACCGCGAATTCGCCCGCCGCGTTGAGGCCAATCGACATCAGAATGATGTCGTCCGCCGGACGGCTGGAATCGTTGGCGACCGGCGACCAGCCGGCCCGATCGAAGGCGCAGGTTTCAGCCGACGCAGGAAGCGCCAGTGCGGTTAGAGAGAGAGAGAAGTCTCATGGTTTCGGGCCTTTCAAAGCGGGGTTTAGAGGTTGGTAGGATGCATTGAGCCGCAGGCGAAATGCACGTCTTTGCGATGGCGGAGACAGAAGGCGTGCATTTCGCTTCGCTCAATG
>DNZB01000108.1:0-509 GCA_003506635.1 Parvularcula sp. | reverse complement strand
TCGCTTCGCTCAATGCACCCTACCTTTTGTCACCAATTACCTATTGCCAGTGCCGCCATTCTGAATCTTCGGGTCCATCACCAGCATGCCGTTCGGGCCCTGCAGCTGGATCGAATATTCATACGCCTGCTGATCGTCTTCCTTGTCGACGAAGGAGAGCGTCGCGCCGGAGACGCTCGGGGCGTCGAACTCGGCGGGCCAGTTCGCCTGACCGAAGACCGGGATCGGCGCGGTGACCGTGCCCGGCGGGATGACGACGATCGCGACGGCGGCATAAGGATCGGACGGGAAGGAATAGCCGGCGCCCGTCACGGAGCTGTCGAGGTTCACGTTGATTGTGATGTCGCCAGGCGGAAAGGCGGTGAGATCGACATTGCCGGCGGCGTTCATGTTGATGCCGCCGACGCAACTGCCGCCGGGCGTGCAGGCGCCCTCGCTCACCGTGCCGAAGGCTGGCGCGCCGTTCGTCAGCGTCACCGTGACGTCCGCCGACCCGATCGGCGCGGCGT
>DNZB01000231.1 GCA_003506635.1 Parvularcula sp. | reverse complement strand
ATGCGTGCGAAGTCCCCGCGCAAGTAGGGGCGGAAGCGATCATCATAACAATGAACGCAGCGCCGGTGACACGCGAAGGTCAAAACCCAATAGATGCTTTCCATCATCCGCCGCCGGAGGGACGAGGCGCCGGCTTCGGCCTGACGATGTCCGCCTTGTAACGGCCGCCGGCGATCCGGGTGACGACGAGAAACACGCCCGAAAGCGCGAAAAGGAATCCCGTCAGCGCAAAGGCGCGAATGAGCGGATTGTTGAAATTCTCCCGCTCGTCGTAGTCCATGATGTGCAGCATCCAGAAGAAATCATAGAGCCGCCAGACGCGGTTGCGCCGCGCGGCGACTTCCCCCGTCTGCGGCGAGATATAAAGGCGCGTCTTGTCGGCGTCCGTGAAGTCCGCGCGCCAGACCGGCGTCGGGCCGCGATATTCCGCAGGCGGATTGTTCATCAGGACAAGGCGCTTCAGGTCGCCTTCTCCGCGAAAATCGGCGGCGGCGACCTTCTTCGCCAGCGCCTCGGGAAGCGGCGTCAGCCTTTCGCCGGTTTCCGCGTCAAACAGCGCCGCGCCCGCCTCTCCCTTCACGGAATAAACAGTGCGGCCAAGCCAGGTTTTCAAGCGTATCTCCGTCGCGCCCGGAAACGCCGCCGCGACCCCGCCCGGCGGAAAATAGCTCGTCGCGGCGAGCGACAAGGGCGCCTCGATCGCCGCGGCCGTCTCGCCGCGCACTTTCCCGATCGGGAACCAGCTCATGACGACGCCGCTCGTCATCCAGAGGAGCACCTGCGCCGCAAGGATAAGGCCCAGCCAGCGATGCATCGTCTGGATAGCGCGCCTCGCTTCCATAACGCGCTAGCGGGCGGAGAGGACGCCAGACGCATCGGGCGATTTCAGCACCGCCTCGAAGGCGGCCCATGGGTCGGCGCCCTTCGCCTTTTCGCGCTCGATATAAGCGGCGACGAGGTCGCGGCCGACATTGTAGTTGATGACATAGGCGCGATAGGCGTCGAAGAAGTCGACGCGGCGGGCCGCGAGCGCCGGCGTTTCGAGCTTGTATTTTTCGATCAGCGCCGCCGCGCCGGCGCGATCAAGACGGCCTTCGAGATATTCGCGCGCGATGAAATTGTCGGCGTGCGACAGCGCGCGCCGCAGCTTCGTCAGCGCCTCAAGCTTTTCCGCGAGCGCAGGATCGGCGCCGGCGAGCGGGAATAGGACGTCTCGTTCGAAGGCGAGTTTTTCATCCTCGGGGAACGCAAGCTCAATTCCATAATTCGCCGAGCCCTCGCCGATCAGCGCCTGCGGGCTGAAGAGCGGCAGGATCGAAAATTCGATCCAGCCCGCGCCGCGCCGGAGCGTTTCATCGACCATCAGATTCCAGACATGATGGCCGGGATAGCCTTCATGGCAGCCAAGATCGACCGCACGGTCGAGATAGATCGGCTGGTCCGTGTTGATCTCGATGACGCTTTCGAAATCGCCTTGATACCAGTTATAGCCGCTCCACGGCTTGCCGGCGACGAACCGTAAGGTGAATTTCTCGGTTTCGGGCAGCGCGTAATGCGCGAGCGTGCGGCGTCGGCATTCCGCGATCGCTGCGTCGAACACCAGTTGAAGCCGGTCCGCAGGAATTGCGACCGACGCGCGGAAGGCGTTGAACCGCTCCGCCAGCGTCCCCGTCCCCGGCAGCAGCGCCTCGATTTCAGCGAGCGCAGCGTCAAATTCGGCGAGCGCATGGACGTTCGGCTCAACTCCGTAGAGGAGGCGCGCTTCTTCGTTGAACGTGAATTTCTCGCCCGCCGCCATCCGGATGCGCGTCAGCGCAGCGGTCGTCAGCCCTTTCAGTCCCGCCTCGCGCGGGTCGACTCCGTCGCGCGCCAGTTCATCGAGCGCGGCGAGAATCGATAAAGCTTCGGTTTTCAGCGCATCAAGCGAGACGTCTTCAGCCTTGGCCGCCGCAGCCCATTCCGGCGGGCCGGTATAGGCGTCGACATAATTTGGATCGTGACGGCCAAGCGCGAGCGCAAGCTTGACGAACCGCTCCGCCACGCTGTCGGCGGTGAAGTCTTCCGAGACCGCCGTCGGCGGGTCAGCCGTCTTCGGACCGCCGCCGCAGGACCCAGCGAGCGCAAGCGCCAGCGCGGCGACGATCCTTTTCATGGGCGAGCCTTAGGCGCGCGTGCCGGAAAAGGTCGACGTCCCGAAGGCGCCGAGCTTGACGTTGCCGCTGATCGCGTCGCCCGCGACCTTGCCGTCGAAATCAAGCTGGATCGGCATCGGCGAGGTCACTTTGGCGGACCATTTCACGGCGTCGCCGTCAGCCGAGCCGTTCTCGATGGCGACCGAGCCCATATTGCCGGACATGTTGCCTGTCAGCTTGCCGCCGTCGGCCTTCAGCTCCAAGACGCCGCCCTGTTCGCCCATCGGCGTCTTGATCTTGAGGTTCCACTTGCCGTCAACGCCCATCGTCAAACTCCCGTGTTCCGGCGCATTGTGTGGCCGCGCCTGCTGAAAACGCCGCCGGACATGACAGATGACGCCGCGAGGCGCAAGCGCGGCGGGCAGGCGCG
>DNZB01000196.1 GCA_003506635.1 Parvularcula sp. | reverse complement strand
CCTCCCTTTTCAAGGGAGGGAGGTCAGCGCGAAGAGGGCGGTGGCGGCGCGGGCCGTACTGCGTGATACTGCCCGGACAGGCGGCAGGCTTTTCAGGAGACGCAAATGTTGAAACGCACGATCACGGCGGCGCTGGCGATGTCGACGACAGCCCTTGCGCAGGACCTCGGGCCGGGCGGGCGCCCCGTCGGCGCGGCCTGGTCGCGCAGCCCCGTCATCGCGCAACATGGCATGGCGGCGACGGCGCAGCCGCTCGCCTCGCAGGTCGCGATCGACATCCTGAAGCAAGGCGGCACCGCCGTTGACGCCGCCATCGCCGTCAACGCCGCGCTCGGCCTGATGGAGCCGACCGGCTGCGGCGTCGGCGGCGATCTTTTCGCGATCGTCTGGGACCCGAAGACCGGAAAGCTTTACGGCCTCAACGCCTCGGGCCGCGCGCCGATGGGACGGACGCTGGAGCAAACGCGCGCAAAGTCGGCCGCGATCGTCGGCGAAGGCAAGGGCATTCCCCCGCTCGGCCACCTTCCCGTCACCGTGCCGGGCGCGGTCGGCGGCTGGGGCGCGCTGCACGACCGTTTCGGAAAGCTCCCGATGCGGACGATCCTCGCTCCGGCGATCGCCTATGCGAAGGACGGCTTTCCGGTCTCGCCCGTCATCGCCATGTATCTTGACCGAAACCTCGCCGGGTTCGAACGCCGGCTCGCCATGATCGGCGAATTCGACAATGCGCGCGCGACCTATTTCGCGAACGGCGCGCCGAAAGCGGGATCGATTTTCAGGAATCCCGATCTCGCCCGCACCTATGAAGCGATCGCCGCGGGCGGGGCGGACGCATTCTACAAGGGCAAGATCGCGCGCACCCTCGACGCTTATATGAAGCGCATCGGCGGCGATCTGCGCTATGAAGATTTCGCGGCGAACAGGCCGGAATGGGTCGAACCCGGCTGCGTCGATTATCGCGGGACGTCGGTCTGCGAATTGCCGCCGAACAGCCAGGGCTTTGCGGCCCTCCAGATGCTCAACATCCTGAAAAACATCGAATTGAAAAAGTTCCCGCGCGGCTCGGCGGAGGCTTTCCACTATATGGCGGAAGCAAAGCGCCTCGCCTTCGAGGATGTCGCGCGGTACTACGCCGACCCCGCCTTTTCCGACGCCCCGATCGAGGCGCTGTTGTCCGACGAATACGGGAAGCAGCGATTCGCGCTCATCGATCCGAACAAGGCGATGACGGCGCCCGAGCCTGGCGCATTCATGCACACCGCCATCGAGAATAGTTCGGACACGACCTATTTCACCGTCGCCGACAAGGACGGCATGATGGTCAGCCTCATCCAGTCGAATTATCGCGGCATGGGGTCGGGCCTCGTGCCGGACGGGCTCGGCTTCATGCTGCAGGACCGCGGCGAGCTGTTTAATCTCGATCCCGCTCATCCGAACGCCTATGCGCCCGGCAAGCGCCCGTTCCAGACGATCATCCCCGCCTTTGCGCTGAAGGATGGGAAGCCCTGGCTTTCCTTCGGCCTGATGGGCGGCGCGATGCAGCCGCAAGGCCATGTGCAGGTGATCGTCAACCTGATCGACTATGGCATGAACCTGCAGGAAGCGGGCGACGCCGCGCGCTTCCACCATGACGGCGGGCGCACGGCCACCGGGATCGACGCCGACGCGCTGGGCGTTCTCGAACTTGAACCCGGCGTGCCGGAAGCGACGATCAAAAAACTCGAAGCGATGGGCCACAAGACCCGCCTCATCGACAACGGCGTCGTCTTCGGCGGCTATCAGGCGATCATGCGCGATCCGGAAACGGGCGTTTACACAGGCGCGACGGAGATGCGCAAAGACGGCACGGTCGCGGGCTATTGAGCGGCCGCCCGGCTCGGCCGAAGGCGCCGACCGCGCGCCCGACATGCTGTGCGCGGCTGACGGCGCTTCAGAACTGTGCGAGCGTGGCGATGTCGCCCGCAGGGGAAACGGCCCGCCGCATGACCGCCGACGCCGTTCCTCCCTCCGCTCAGCATCGGCGTTTTGCTTCCGGGACCGCCCGTCCCGCCCCCTATCGCGGCCTTGGCGCGGAAATCTGGCGCTGGCTTTGTTCGGCGTATCTCAGGCTTTCCGGCTGGCGCGTGCGCGGCGACTGGCCGCGCGATCTGCCGAAGATGGTGCTCGTCGCCGCGCCGCACACGTCGAACTGGGACGGCGTCAATATGCTCGCCGCCGCCGGTTATTATCGCATTCAGCTGAAATGGATGGGCAAGAAGGAATTGACGGACGGGCCGTTCGGCGGCCTCGTCCGCTGGTTCGGCTGCGTGCCCGTCGACCGCGACGCCAAGGCCGATCTTGTCCGCCAGATGAAGGACGCTTTCGCAGCGGCGGCGCAGATGACGCTCGCCGTCGCGCCGGAAGGAACGCGCGCGAAATCGGCGGGGTGGAAAACGGGATTTTACTACATTGCGCTCGCCGCCGGCGTTCCAATCGTGATGAGCGTCCTCGACTACGGAACGAAAACGGTCTCGCTCAGCGGCGCTCTCGCCCCAAGCGGCGATTATGAGAGCGACCTCGCCCTCATCAAGGGCCATTACGCGGGCGCGCGCGGCAAGTACGACGAGCGGTTCGCACGATAAGGCGCGGGTGGCGGGCGAAACGCGGCCCGTGCTAGATTGCAGCGGAGGGGGCTCCAAGATGAACAGCGATGCCGGCGCGCGCGCGCCAAACACGGCGGGAGCGTCGGCGCCATGAATTTTTTCGCGGAACTGAAGCGCCGCAACGTGTTCCGCGTCGCTGGCGTTTACGCCGTCGCCGGATGGCTGATCGCGCAGGCGGGCGGCGTTCTCGAGGCATCCCTCAAGCTTCCGGACTGGTTCGACAGCGTCGTTGTTTCGTTCCTGCTGCTCGGTCTGCCGGTCGCGCTCATTCTCGCCTGGGCGTTCGAAATGACGCCCGACGGCGTGAAGCTGACCGCGGACGC
>DNZB01000292.1 GCA_003506635.1 Parvularcula sp. | reverse complement strand
TAACGCCCGCAAAAGGCGAATTCTGGCTGGCAAGACCCCAATTCCGCTTCCACGGGGGCCGCGGGCGCAGATCCCGCCATCCTTCAATTTCGCCGGCTGATCCCTTCACCCTTCCAATGCCTTCGCGGCGAGTTCCTTCACCAGCCGCACGACGACGCGGGCCGTGGCGAGCATCGGGTCGCGTTCCGGATTCAGTTCGACGATATCGGCGCCGATGAAGGGCCCCTTGATACGGCGGACAAGACCAAGCACGTCGCGCGTCGACAGACCGCCGGGTTCGGGGTGCGATACGCCCGGCGCGAAAGCAGGATCGAGGCCGTCGAGATCAATGGTCATGTAAATCGGCGCATCGAAAAACTGCGCCGGAACGCCGGCGAGATCATCCGTACCGAGAATAAGCGCGCCGTATTTTTGCGCCTGCGCGCGCTGGTGCGGATCGGAGCAGCGGACGCCGATCGCGACGTGATTTTCGATCAGCCCCGCTTCATGCGCGCGCGCGAAGGGGCAGGCATGGCTGAACCGGTCGCCCTCATATTGGACATGAAGATCGGGGTGCGCGTCGATGTGCATGACATTGACGCGGCCATATTTCGCGGCGATCGCTGTCAGGATCGGGAAGGTGATGGAGTGATCGCCCCCAACCGAAATCGGCGTTTCGCCCCTTGCGAGCGTCTCGGCGATCGTGCGCTCGATCATCGCGCGCGCGGCGGCGCCGTCTTCGGGCAGCGCCGGAATGTCATAACCGGTGATCGCCTCCGCCATCGGGATAAGGCCGATCGAATAGCCGCTCGACGCTTCGCTGGTCAGCAAGCGCCTGACGACGCCGGGCCCAAGCGCCGCCCCCCGCGCATGGCTGGAGCTTGCGTCCCATTCAAAACCTGAAATGCGGGCGGGCGGCATGACCGGAGCCTTTCTGTTTGTCCTTCGCTTGAACCGGCGCGGGGCGGAAGGCGCAGCCCTATAGCTCCCGCCGCATCAGCATGCAGGCGAACGCAGCGCCGCCGACGCTGATCGATGTCGGCGCGACGGTCTTGAAGCCGCGCCCGGCATAGAACGCCTCAGCGGTCAGGCTTGCAAGGCATTCCATCTCCATGCAACCGCCCGCTCGCGCCTCGCCGAGGCAGCGCTCGACCATCGCGCTCGCGGCCCCTCTTCCCGTAAAGTCGGGATGAGTTCCGAAATGCCGGATATGGCCCCGCCCCGCGTCGGCGCCGCCGCGAGGGTTAGCGAAGCTCCAGCCGCCGCAGGCTATGGCGCGGCCCTGCCATTGGCAGAGAAAATAGCGCCCCGAGGCGAGAAGTTCGGGGCGCGCGCGCGTCATCAAGGGAAGCGCGGCGGCAAGAATTTCGTCGCGATACCAGCCGCGATAGAGCGTCGAATAGGAGGCGGCGAGAACGTCCTGGACGCGGTTGGCGTCATCCGGCCTTGCAATGCGAAGCGTGAAGGGAGCTTCGCTCACCCTTTTCCCTTGGTTTTCGTCTTGCCGGGTCCTGCGTGCTTTTCGATGAATTCGATGATAAGACCCGCGACATCGACGCCGGTCGCCGTCTCGACGCCTTCAAGGCCGGGAGAGGAATTCACCTCCATGACGACCGGTCCGTGGTTCGAACGCAGCATGTCGACGCCGCAAACATTAAGGCCCATCGCCTTCGCGGCCGAAATCGCCGTCGCACGCTCCGCCGCCGTAATCTTCACCTTCTCCGCCGACCCGCCGCGATGAAGGTTTGAACGGAACTCCCCTTCCCGGCCCTTGCGCTTCATCGCCGCGACGACCTTCTCGCCGACGACGAGACAGCGGATATCCTCGCCTTGCGCTTCCTTGATGAATTCCTGCACAAGAATGTTGGTGTTGACGCCGCCGAACGCCTGTATGATCGACTCCGCCGCGCGCTGCGTTTCGCCGAGCACGACGCCGATTCCTTGCGTGCCTTCGAGCAGTTTGATGATGACCGGCGGGCCGCCGACCATGCGGATGACGTCCTCCGCGACGCTCGTCTTGTGCGCGAAGACGGTGACAGGCAGCCCGACCCCCTTGCGCGCCAGAAGCTGCATTGACCGCAGCTTGTCGCGCGAACGGCTGATCGCGACGGACTCGTTGACCGGGTAAACGCCCATCACCTCGAACTGGCGCAGAACCGCGGTCCCATAAAACGTCACCGAAGCGCCGATGCGCGGAATGACCGCGTCATATTTCGGCAAGTCGCGTCCCTGATAATGCACGCTCGGCCGGTGCGAGGTGATGTTGATATAGCATTTGAGGTGATTGACGATGTCGATCTCATGCCCGCGCTTTTGCGCGGCCTCCACAAGACGCCGATGCGAATAGAGCGCGCCGTTCTGGCACATCAATGCGAGTTTCATCGGGCCTTCCTAACGCAGTTCGGGCTCGCCGAGCATATATTCGCGCGCCGGATGGATAAGCGCCCTTTCGCCGAGCGCGTCGCGCCCGATCAGCAGCCGGAAGCCCATCTGGTCGCGGTTCGCAAGCGAAAGGTCGATCGGCCAGCTTCGTTTTCCGACCTTCAGCCTGGTGCGGATGATGATCCGGGCCTCGCCTATGCCGTTGGAGCTTTTGATGACGCGGCGCCCCGCGATCGGCGCCCGGCACAAGATTTCCGGCCGGCTGCGCCCTTCGGCCGGGTGGAGGACGAATTCGGCGAAGGCTCGCCCTCCGACGCGCAGCTCGCGAATCCGCCAGGCGTGAATCGCAGACGTTTTGGCCCCGGTGTCGATCTTCGCCTTGATTGCGTCGACCCCGAAGGCGGGCAGCGACACCCATTCGCACCAGCCGATGCGAAGGGGCCTCTTGCCGCTAGATGTGGAGCGCATGGCCGAGCGTTCTGAGCGCGGCTTCCTGGAAGGCTTCGCCTTGTGTCGGGTGCGCGTGGATCGTGCCGGCGATGTCTTCAAGGCAGGCGCCCATCTCGATCGCAAGGCCGAACGCGGCTGAAAGCTCCGACACGCCGCGCCCTACCGCCTGCACGCCAAGAAGGAGGTGATTGTCCTCGCGCGCGACCGCACGGATGAAGCCGTCTTCGCCTTCCATCGTCATCGCACGGCCATTCGCCGAGAACGGAAAAGACGCCGACTTCACCTTGTGGCCGGCGGCTTTGGCCTCATCAGGCGACAGGCCGACAGAAACGATTTCGGGATCGGTGAAGCAGACGGCGGGAATAGCGCGTTTGTCCCAGCGGCGCATATGCCCCGCGACGATATCCGCGACCATTTCCCCCTGCGCCATCGCGCGATGCGCGAGCATCGGCTCGCCCGTCACATCGCCTATCGCGTAGACGCCGCGCATCGCCGTTTCGCATCTGTCATTGATGCGGATGAAGCGGCCGTCCATGTCGAGCGCGAGCTTTTCGCGGCCCCAGCCTTCGGTCAGCGGTTTCCGCCCGACGGTAACCAGGACCTTCTCCGCCGGGATGGTCTCGGTTTTTCCATTCTGCTCGACCTCAAGCGCCTTTCCGTCTTTCGAAAGGCCCTTCGCTTTGCCGCCGAGAATGACGGTGACGCCGAGGTCTTTCAGGCGCTTGGCGACGGGCTTCGTCAGCTCCGCGTCATAAGTCGGCAGGATGCGGTCCATCGCCTCGACGACCGTCACCTTCGAGCCGAACTTGGCGAAGGCGATGCCAAGCTCAAGGCCGATATAGCCGGCGCCGACGATTGCAAAGTTCTTCGGGGGCGCCGGCAATGCGAGCGCGCCTGTCGAGGAGATGACGTTTCCGCCGAACTTCATGAAAGGAAGCTCGACCGGAACCGAGCCGGTCGCGATGACGACGTTTTCCGCGCGAATGCGTGTCTCGCCGTCCGCCGTCTTCACATCGACCGTCTTGCCGTCAATGAAGGTCGCCCAGCCCTTGATCGTCTTGACCTTGTTTTTTTTGAGGAGTCCTCCGACCCCCGTCGTCAGGCGTTTGACGATGCCGTCCTTCCACGCGACGGTTTTCGTAAGATCGAGCTTCGGCTTCCCCGCAGAGATGCCGAGTGCGGAGGAATTGGCGAAATGCACCGCCTTCTCAAACTCGTCGGCGGCGTGGATGATCGCCTTTGACGGAATGCAGCCGACATTCAGGCATGTCCCGCCCAGCGCCTCGGCGTCGACGACGATGGCGTCGATCCCAAGCTGCCCCGCGCGAATGCCGCAAACATAGCCGCCCGGTCCGCCGCCGATGACGAGGAGTTTGCAATTGGATTCAGTTGTCATCGTTTCGCCTCAAGCGGTCTATTCGCTGAAGAACAGGCTTTTCAACTGGTCTGAGCGGTGCCCATTCCAGTTCGTCAGGGTAGGACGCGGGGCGAACGGGGCGAGCCTCATTCTCCGGAACCCAACCGAATAATTGGAAAGATCGGAATTTCAGCATTTCGGCAATGTCGTCGTCATAATCCGAAAACCCAGCCAATGCGGCTGGTAAAAGCACGATGTTCGCCAATGATGTGTGATATCGCACATCGTAGCAACTCTTTGGCCAAACATGGCAGGAGTGCGTTCCTTTGCAGTCGCGTTTTGCTACGGCGAAAACCGCATTCTTGATCGCTAAATTCGCTTTCGAAT
>DNZB01000371.1:2579-11359 GCA_003506635.1 Parvularcula sp. | reverse complement strand
CGATCAGCTGAAGGCCATGGGGTGCGAACCAGTGCCACAAGTCGGCTCTGCCGGTTACTTTATAGATATCGGCGTAAAGCATCCGAGTTGGCCTTATGGATTCATACTGGCTGTGGAGTGCGACGGGGCGAGCTATCACTCTTGCCGATCTGCACGCGATCGAGATCGCCTACGCCAAGAGGTCCTAGAACGCTTAGGGTGGAAGTTTCACCGTATTTGGTCGACCGACTGGTTCAATGACCCTCAAAAGGAAGCAGAACGCCTGAGGCTGGCAATTGAGCAGAGACTTGCAGAACTCTTGTCCGATCGCGAGAAGTATATACCCCCACAGTCAACTTCAGCTTTTACGTCTTCGCCGTCGATCAGCCCTGTAAATGAGGCGGAACCTGAGGGCACCGCCGCAAACAGCGGCGTCCAACACGCTGATAGAGAAGACAAGTCCTTAGAGATCGCGAAATCGCAGAGCAACGACTTAGCGGCGAGATCGTATATCGAGATCGGTGATCAGGTTCGGGTCCGATACTTGTCAGGCGATGAAGCTACAGTGCTGCTTACCATAAGTAACAATCGGAATGATCCGAACAATGGCATTGTGAGCGCACATGAACCAATTGCTCGTGCAATTCTAGGAGCCGAAGCAGGTGAGGAGGTTGAAATTCTGATTGGTCGAAATGTTCGAAGGGCGTTAATCGAAAAGATTATTAAGCCACAGGCCGCCTAAAGCATTTCTCGACGACGAGCAAACAGAGGCTAAAAATGAAGATATCAACCGTCCTGGATCACATTGATAACGGTCTTATGGCGTTGCCCGAGTTCCAAAGGGGCTACGTTTGGAACAGGGACCAAGTGCGAGGGCTGTTCTCGTCCCTCTATAAGCGTCATCCGGTTGGCGGTCTTCTGGTCTGGGCGACCGAATCAAAAGGAGCAAGCCATCGCGGAGATGGGCAGCTGGCCTCCGGCGTAGTCAAGCTATTGCTCGACGGACAGCAAAGAATGACCTCCCTTTACGGAGTGATCCGCGGCAAACCCCCGCTATTTTTCGACGGAAATTCCCAAGTGTTTACGGGGCTTCATTTTCATTTGGAGAGCGAAGCGTTTGAATTTTACCAGCCAATTACAATGCGAGATGACCCTTTATGGGTCGACGTAACTGCCTTGATGAAGGCAGGGCAAGCGGGGCTAGGGAAGATGGTGTCTTCGCTAAGCGCCAAACCCGAGCATGCATCACGATTGGCAGATTACATCGGTCGGCTGAGCACGCTGCTCGGGATTTCAGACGTTGACCTTCATATCGAGGAGGTCACGGGGGCTGATAAGAGCCTAGATGTCGTCGTGGACATTTTCAACAAGGTCAACAGCGGCGGGACTAAGCTGTCGAAGGGAGACCTCGCGCTTGCCAAGATTTGCGCAGACTGGCCCGACGCGCGCGCAGTCATGAAAAAGAAACTCGCTGAGTGGGAGAAGGAAGGATTCGACTTCAATCTCGATTGGCTTCTACGCTCCATCAACACTACGCTCACAGGAGAAGCGAAATTTCTCTATCTCCATGATAAGTCAGCCGATGAGGTTCAGGGGGCGCTCAAGCGAGCCACTCGCCACATTGAGACTTCCATCAACATGATATCCGGGCGGCTTGGCCTGGATCATTCGCGTGTCTTCTTCGGCCGGTTCGCTGTGCCCGTTATGGTTCGATACCTAGATCAAAAAGGGACGGCGCTTGATGAGGCTGAACGCGACAAGCTCCTTTTTTGGTTTGCTCAGGCTGGAATGTGGGGACGCTATTCCGGTTCGACAGAAAGCTATCTTGATAAAGACCTGGAAGCTCTGGAAGGGGCTGACGGCGGCCTCGATAGACTTCTGGAGCAACTACGGCTTTGGCATGGCGGACTGCGAGTGGAACCAGACCACTTCACCGGGTGGAGCAAAGGGGCAAGGTTTTACCCAGTCCTTTACATGTTGACTCGAATGGGCGGAGCAAAAGATTGGGGGACCGGGCTTCCGCTAAAAGCAAACCTTCTGGGAAAAATGAACAGGCTTGAAGTACATCACATTTTTCCGAAGTCCAAGTTGTACAAATCCGGACGCTATGGTCGATCTCAAATCAATGCCGTTGCAAATTTCTGCTTCCTAACAAAGGATACTAATCTCGACATTACCGATCGGGCGCCGGCCGAATACTTTCCAGAAGTCGAAAAGAAGCATCCTGGCGCACTCGCGTCACAATGGATTCCTTTGGATAAATCGCTGTGGACCATTGAAAATTATGACGCCTTCTTAGAGGCCCGAAAGGAGCTACTCGCAAGCGAAGCAAATCGGCGGTTTGCCGAATTGCTGCATGGTGATGATCGATGGGTCCATCAGCCCGCCACTGCCGTAAAAGTAGCCGTTCCGAAAGTCATTGGCGGGATCGTCAGCGAGGAAGAAGAGTTGGAGATCATAGCTTTGAATAAATGGATATCCTCGCTTGGCTTGCCGGAAGGCGAGGTTTCGTACGACCTTGCTGATGAAGAGACCGGCGCACAAAAAGCCATTTTTGACCTTGCTTGGCCGAACGGCCTTCAACCCGGTTTGAGTCAACCTGTCGCAGTTCTCTTGAACGAGGGCGAGGAGACGATCGCGCTCGCAAACGCCGCGGGGTATCGTTGCTTTCGTTCCAGCGCTGACTTTAAGCAGTACGTTAAGAGAGAAATCCTATCACATGCTGCGTGACCGCTCTCCGTATTGAGACCCGGTGTTTAGGCATTTGAGTTCGGCGTGGGACTCTGCTACTGAGCTTCATCCGTCCACAGACGTCTTTTTGCAATCGAACCACCGCTGCGAATTTCGTCGGCGGTATTAGCGTTGGCATTTCGCCATTCTAAAAATTTTTTAAGTGATTGATTTCAAATAGATATTCAATATTTTCGATTTCTCTTCTGGCACCACAGGGCCGTCGCCTTGGCTGAAGACTGGAAGCGGCCGCCGCGGGAATGATGCGAGGCGAAAACCCAGTTCGCCGTCATGTTACGCCTTCAGGAGCAACATCAACGCGGCCCCAAGCTCTACTCCTGGCACGCGCCCGAGGTCGAATGCATCGGCAAGGGCAAGCCGCAAACGCCTTGGGAGTTCGGCGTCAAGGTCTCGCTCGTCACCACCAACAAACGCTGCAAGGGCGGCCAGGTCGTGCTGCACGCCAAGGCGCTGCCCGGCGCGCCTTACGACGGCCACACGCTCAAAGACGTCCTCGCCGAAACAAGCGCGCTGACCGGGCGCGAGATCGAGCGCGCCTACACCGACAAGGGCTATCGCGGCCATGACGCAGACAACCCAAGGCGCGTCTTCATCTCAGGCCAAAAACGCGGCGTTCACGGACAGATCAAGCGCGAGCTGCGCCGCCGCTCGGCGATCGAGCCCGTCATCGGCCATCTGAAAAGCGGCGGCAGCATGGACCGCAACTTCCTCAAAGGCCGGCACGGCGACCGCGCCAATCCCATCCTCGCGGCGACAGGCCACAACCTCCGCCTCGTCCTCAGATGGCTGAGGATTCTCTTGCGCCTCATCCGCGCGGCGATCTCGGCCGCCATAACACCGCCGTCAGCAAAAAATCCCGCTATTTAACGGACGACTTAGTGGTACCGCCTCCCGGGCTCGAACCGGGGACCTCTAGATCCACAATCTAGCGCTCTAACCAACTGAGCTAAGGCGGCATGCCGGAGCCTTGCCCTATTGGGCTTGGCGGGCGCGGAACCTAGTCGCGGGCGGGGCCCCGCGCAACTATTTCAGTAGGGCGATTTCGCGCTCCAGCTGGGCGATGCGGGTGGCGTCCGCCGGGTGGGTCGACAGAAATTCGGGCGGCGAGCCGGATTTCTGCGCCGACATCTTCTGCCAGAAACGGATCGCCTCATTCGGGTCATAACCGGCGCGGTGCATGTAGCGAAGGCCGAACTTGTCGGCTTCAAGCTCGTGCTTGCGCGAGAACGGCAGAAGTACGCCCACTTGCGCGCCGACGCCGAGCGCGGCCATCGCGAGCTGGCCGGTCCGGCTGCCGGTGCCGATCGCGGCTTGCGCGGCGGAGATCGCGACGCTTGAACCAACCTGTTGCGAATAGCGCTCGCCCGAATGGTTGTAGTTCACATGCGCAACCTCGTGGCCCATCACCGCGGCGATCTGCGCGTCGTTGTCCATGATGTCGAGAATGCCTGTGTAAAAGCCGATCTTGCCGCCAGGGAGCGCGAAGGCGTTCAAGTCCTTCGAGGCGAAGACCTGCACTTCCCATTCAGACGGATTGCCGCCCGAGGCCGTGATGATCTTCGGCGCGACGCGGCGCACACGATCGACATATTTCGGGTCGGTGGTGACCTTTTGCTGTTTCTTGAGATCGCCCCACGCCGATGATGCGAGCTGCGCCATCTGGCCTGACGATACGAAGACCAGCTGGCTGCGCCCAAGCTCCTCGTTATAGGTGCACGCCGTCGCGGCCGCGGCGGCGCACCCGCAGCCCATCAGCGACAAGGTCTTGCGGCGCGTGATCGCCGCAAAAGGGTTGGCGGGCAGGGTTTCGCGATCCATCGGGCGTCTCCAGCTTTGGCGCGCGAAGGTTAATCCACACGCGCGCCCGGAACAACGCCCGCAAGGTCAAGGTTCCAGCACCGAATCCCAATAGAGGAAGTCCTGCCAGCTCTGGTGCAGGTAATTGGGCGGGAAGGCGCGGCCGCGTTCGTTGAGCTCGAACATTGACGGGCGCACGGGCTTTTTCGCCGGGAACATTTTCGCCTGCGCCGGCATCCGCCCGCCCTTTTTCAGGTTGCAGGCGGCGCAGGCCGCGACGATGTTTTCCCACGTCGTGCGCCCGCCTTTCGAGCGCGGGGTCACGTGGTCGAAAGTCAGCGCGTCGCGCTCGCCTGCGCCGCAATATTGGCAGGTGAACCCGTCGCGCAGGAAAACGTTGAACCGCGTGAACGCCGGCGCGCGCGAATGATTGACGTATTTTTTCAACGATACGACCGAGGGCAGCCGCATCTGGAAATTCGATGAGCGCACGACAGTGTCGTACTGTGCGACGACATCGACGCGATCAAGGAAGACCGCTTTCAGCGTGTCCTGCCACGACCACAGCGACAGCGGGAAATAGGAAAGCGGCCGAAAATCAGCATTGAGGACGAGGGCCGGGCAACCGTCCGGCGCATGACGGATCACTTGCATCGCCGCCCCACAGGACCCGGAGCAGCCGCAAGCGGCGTAAGGGACGAAGCCATGATCCGACCGGCGCTACTGAAGACGAGCCCTCCTGACAGACGCCCGACAATACTCTACGCCGACCATCCTGGGGAAATCTCTATCTGATTCCCCATGACCATAATTTGACAATTTTCACGAAAATTGCCGCAAGGCCACACCCTATATGGGCGCCCGCCCCCGCAAATGCGCGTAGTAGGTCCACAAGATGTGCGCCGCGACGCCCCGCCAGGGGCCCCAGGCCGCCGCCCGGCCGTCGAGCGAGCGCTGGTCAAGGTTCTCCCCCGACGCCGCGTTATAGGCGTGTTTCAGCGCGACATCGTTCGGCGGCCAGATATCAACGCGGCCTTCGCAGAATAGAAGATAGATCGACGCCGTCCATGGACCGACCCCTTTCAGCGCGACAAGCGCGCCGCGCGCATCCTCGTCGCCAAGGGCTGGCAAGGCGCCGAAATCGACGGCGCCGGTGAGGCAGGCCTCCGCAAGGCTCGCGACATAGCGGGCTTTCGGCGTAGAAAGGCCGAGCGCCCGAAGACCCTCGGGCCCCAGCGCGGCGACGCTCGCCGGCGACAGGCAGCCGAGACTCTCCGTGCAGCGTTTCCAGATCGCCTGCGCGCTCGGCACCGAGACCTGCTGCTCGACGATGATGCGGAAGAGGCCGGAAAAACCGCCTTCGCGCCGCCTTATATGCGGGGCGCCGATTGCGGCAGCCGCGCGCTTGAGGCCCTTGTCCTTGCGCGCCAGCGCGCGGGTCGCCGCCGAGACATCGGAAAAGATGTCGATCACCGGCGACGGTTTCAGAAAGAGACTTCCGCCAGCAGGCGGCGCGCGTCGCCCTTCAGCTCATTCCGGAAATGGTGCGCCGTGTATTCGCCCATGGTGACGCCGGAATCGGCGATCGACTGCAAGGGTTCGATGAAGTGCGTTTCGTCGGCCGCCATTGCGCCGGCGCGGGCCCGCGCCTTCAGCCCCGCGCGGCTGATCGCGACGGCGTCCCTGGCGACGTCCTGGATCGTCCGGGCGCCGATCTTCGCCTTGAGGCCGAAGCGCGCAGCGTCAAGGCGCAGCCCGTCGCGCGTCTCGGCCGTCCAGTCCTTCGCAAGGTCCCATCCAGCGTCGAGCGCGGCGCCGTCGTAGAGGAGCCCGACCCAGAAGGCCGGCAGCGCGCAAATGCGCGACCAGGGCCCCGAATCGGCCCCGCGCATTTCAAGAAAGCGCTTCAGGCGCACTTCGGGAAAGGCGGTCGACATGTGGTCTTCCCAGTCGAGAATATGCGGGCGCTCGCCGGGGAGGACAGGCAGCCTTCCTTCCAGGAAATCGCGGAAGGAAAGCCCTGCAGCGTCGATATATTTCCCGCCGCGCCGAACGAAATACATCGGCACGTCGAGGAGATAATCCCGGTACCGATCATAGCCGAAGCCGTCCTCGAACACGAATTTGAGAAGGCCGGTGCGATCCTTGTCGGTGTCTGTCCAGATATTGGCGCGCCACGACGCCCACCCCGTATCTCTTCCCTCGACCAGCGATGAATTGGCGAAGAGCGCGGTCGCGATCGGCTGGAGCGCCAGCGAGACGCGGAATTTCTTCACCATGTCGGCTTCGCTGGCGTAATCGAGATTGACCTGCACCGTGCAGGTCCGGTGCATCATGTCGAGGCCGAGCGCGCCGACCTTCGGCATATAATCCCGCATGATCTTATAGCGCGCCTTCGGCATCCTCGGCATTTCGTCGCGCGTCCAGACCGGCGTGAAGCCCATGCCGAAAAAGGCGATATTGAGGGGCTCGGCGACCGCCTTCACCGCGTCGAGATGGCGGGAGATCTCGGCGCAGGTCTCGTGGATCGTTTCGAGCGGCGCGCCCGAAAGTTCTACCTGTCCGCCGGGTTCGAGCGACACTGACGCGCCCTCGCCTTTCAGCCCGATCGGCGTTTCGCCCTCGCGGATGATCTCCCAGCCCGTCGTTTCACTAAGGCGCTCAAGGATCGCGCGAATGCCGTTGGGGCCGTCATAGCCGACGGGCTTCAGCGTCTCGCGGCAGTAAATGAATTTCTCGTGCTCTGTGCCGATGCGCCAGTCCGCCTTCGGCTTTTCGCCAGAGGCGATGAACGCCGACAGCTCATCGAGCGATTCAATCGGCGGAAGTTCGCCCGTTGCCTGTCGTTCAACGCTCAAATGTGGTCTCCGCCTGTCCGCGCGGAAGGCGCGCCGGGGTCGTCTAGCCTTCCGCCCGAGAGCGGCCAAGCGAATTTAGCTCACGCGCATGTGAGGTCGCCGGCGCCCGCCTGCCAGAGCGCCAGCGAAACGATCGCGGCAGTGTCGGCGCGCAGGATGCGCGGTCCAAGCGTCGCCGGCGCGATAAAGGGAAGGCTTCTGAGCCAGGATCGCTCCTGCGCTGAAAACCCGCCCTCAGGACCGATAAGCAGCGCAGCGGGGCCCGCCCCCCGGCGACGGATCGCGGCGAGCAAGGGTTCGGCGCGGCCATGCGCGCCGCCCCATTCCTCGTCCGGATCGTCGCCCGCCTCGTCGCAGAAATAGAGCGTCCGCGCATGGTCCCAGCGCAACAGCGCGCCCGGGAGTTTTTCCGGCTCACGCACAAAAGGCACGCTGAGGCGTCCGCATTGCTCCGCCGCCTCGAGCGCGATCGCCTGGAGACGATTCGTGCGCAGACGATCGGCGTTGGCGCGTTCGGTGACGACCGGCATGAAGTAGCTGGCGCCAAGCTCCGTCGCCTTCTGGATGATCGTTTCGACGGCAGCGCGCTTGACCGGCGCGAATACGACCGCGATGTCGGGTTCTTTCTCCGGCTTGCGCCGCTGCGCGCCGATCGCGGCGAGCGCGCCCTTCTTGCCGATCTCGGCGAGCGTCGCGTCGAATTCTCCGTCGCGCGCATTGAAGACGCGGATCGCCGCGCCCGCCTCGCGCCGCAGCACGCTTTTCAGATAATGCGCCTGCTCTGGCGAGAGGCTGACGCCGGCGCCTTCGCTGAGCGGGGCATCGAGATGAAGACGAGGGGTCATGACGGGGTTTTAGCGCGCCGGTCGTGCGCGGCAATTCCCCGGCGGATGCGGAAAGGCGTTTTCGCGCGGCCCTTTCTTCGCCTCCCCCTTGCGAGGGTCAAACGCATGCGTTTGACGAAAGTCGCGCTTCGCGACTTCCGGGCGGGGGTCGGCTCTTCCAATAATGCATTTCACGCCGTTGATCGGGCGTGCCCCCACCCAAAACCGCTGTGCGGTTTTGGCCTACCCACAAGGGGGAGGCGAAGAAAGTGCGTCTGCGTTCAGCATGTGCTGCCGCCGCCCATGACAAATCTTTCGGCGGCGCATAAATCCCCGTCATGACCGCCGCGCCCGCCGACGCCGATTCCGGCAACTGGGTCGATCGCCACGCGCCCGAAGCGCTGCGCCCCTATCTGCGCCTGATGCGCGCCGACCGCCCGATCGGGACCTGGCTTCTTCTCATTCCCTGCTGGCAAGGCCTCGCGCTCGGCGCGATCGTCGCGCCGCCGACGCCACTGACAGCGCTGTGGCAAGCCGCGCTGTTCGCCGCCGGCGCCGTCGTCATGCGCGG
>DNZB01000371.1:436-2231 GCA_003506635.1 Parvularcula sp. | reverse complement strand
TCAGCGTGCGGCAGGCATGGACGTTCCTGATCGCCCTGTCGCTGATCGGCCTTGCGGCGCTGTTGCAGTTCAACCGGGCGACGATCCTGCTCGGCGTCGCCTCGCTGGCGCTCGTCGCCGTCTATCCCTTCATGAAGCGCATCACCTGGTGGCCGCAGGCCTGGCTCGGCCTCACCTTCAACTGGGGCGCCCTCATGGGCTATTCCTCCGTAACCGGAGAAATCGGCGCGCCGGCGCTTCTCCTCTATGCGTCGGGCGTCGCCTGGACGCTCGGCTATGACACGATTTACGCTCATCAAGACAAGGAAGACGACGCGCTGATCGGCGTCAAATCCTCGGCCCGGCGCCTCGGCGCGAAGACGAAGCCCGCCCTCACCGGCTTTTACGCCGGATCCCTCGTCCTCGCCGCCCTCGCTTACCTTCTCGGCGGGGCTGTTCCGGCGGGGCTTGTTCTTTTTGTGATCCCGGCCGCGCATTTGCGCTGGCAGATCAAGGCGGCGGACATCGACGACCCCGTGTCCTGCCTCGCTGTTTTCCGGTCGAATCGTGACGCCGGCCTGCTTGTGCTCGCGCCATTTTTATTGGCGGCGGTCCTTGCGCGGGCCTGACGGGCGCCCATTTTGTTTGACGGAAAGCTGATATGACCGATCTCGATCGCAGAGCGCTCCTTTTTAGCGCGGCCGGATTGGCCGCCGCGCTCTCATCCCCTGCGAAAGCGAACGACGTGACCCCTGACCCCGCGAAAATTCCCGACTACGAGAAATGGCGGCTTTCCGACCGCGCATGGAAGGAACGCCTGAAAGACAAGGGTGAAGCTTATGACGTCCTGCGGCGCGAGGCGACGGAGCGCCCGTGGTCAAGTCCCTTGAATGATGAAAAGCGCCGAGGCGTCTTTTCATGCGCCGGTTGCGGCTATGACCTTTTCAGTTCGGCGGCGAAATTTGATTCCGGCACCGGATGGCCGTCGTTTTTCGACCATCTGCCGAATGCGCTCGGCGAAAAGACCGACTGGAAGCTCGTCGTGCCGCGTACGGAGTATCATTGCGCGCGCTGCGGCGGCCATCAGGGCCATGTCTTTGACGACGGCCCCGCCCCGACCGGACTTCGTTATTGCAACAACGGCGTCGCGCTGACCTTCCGCCCGGCCTGAGGGCCATGCTTCCGCCCGGTCCGGCCCCGTGGTAGCCTCCGCGGGCGCAGTCAGCAGGGGCGGCACCAATCGATGGCGGACAATGATCTCGGCAAAAGGCTGATCGGCGCGCAGCCGCGTCGGACGCTTATCCAGCTTGTCATCGCCAGCGTTCTCGTCGGCGCATTTCTCGCGTTCTGGGGCATCTCGCCGCGCGAATTCTGGTCGGGGGCTTTCAATTTTTTCAAGGGCCTCATCAGCTGGCTTGGCGATTCGGTCGGCGAAGTGGTGACGAACCTGCTGACTTATCTCCTTTTCGGCGCGGCTATCGTCGTCCCGATCTGGCTTGTCATGCGGATCATCAACGGGCCGGGCCGCCGTGCGCGCATGGATGCCGCCAGGCGAGATTGATCGTTACGATCCCGACGCCATCAGCCGCCTGACGCCGCAGGCCCGCGCAGCGCGCGCTCCCGTCGCCATCTGGCCGATCGTCCGCACACGTCCGGACGCTTTCGACTTCCCGATGCGGTCATGACCCGCCTTGTCAGTTTCCGGAGATGGACGAGGAGGCCGGCGCCAGGGTCGGAAGGCGCGCGTGGATTCGCCTTTGACGGGCATTAACCATAGGAATACCCCTAATAAATGTGTTGACCCCGGCGCCTGTCC
>DNZB01000371.1:0-208 GCA_003506635.1 Parvularcula sp. | reverse complement strand
CCCCGGCGCCTGTCCCGCCCCATGCTTCTTTGATCGCGCCCTTGGGACCGCCCGGCGCGATTTTCGTTTATGGATGGTCGCTTCGGAAGAAGCGGCGGCTCTTTGACAATCTGGATGGGCGCGCGTTCTGGCGGAAATCCGCTGGCCGCGCGTGCGAATAAAGAGGGCGCGTTGAGCCTCGTCGAGACGCAAGCGGCGCCGCCTCGCC
>DNZB01000168.1:280-5644 GCA_003506635.1 Parvularcula sp. | reverse complement strand
AGAATTTTGAGTCAGACTCTTAAATTCGCCCGGCGAGGGTTCGATCCGCGACCATGCAAATTCGCCGATGCGGACTTCGGAAAGGCCGATGTCGGCCATCCGCGCCGCATCGCTCGCCCACTGCGATTCCGGCCAGTGCTCCGGGTAATAGCAGACGCCAAGGCGAGGCGCGGGGAGAGAACGCCCAACCGTCATGAAACGCCGCTATCCCTTGCTTGCGGCGAAGGTTAGCGGTCTTCGAAGGCGAATGCGAGGCGCGTCAGGCGACCATGCGCGCGAGCGCGCATTTCGACCAGAGCTCGTTCAGTCCGCGCACGAGGCGTTCGACGTCCGTCGCGGTGTGGATAGGGGAGGGCGTAATACGCAATCGTTCCGCGCCCCTGGCGACCGTCGGGTAATTGATCGGCTGCACATAGATGCCGTGCCGCTCCATCAGCCAGTCGCTGATCCATTTGCACTTGACGGGGTCTTTCACCATCACCGGGACGATGTGCGAAGGGTTATCGAGCGTCGGAATGCCGTAGGCATGAAGCCGCCCTCGCACGTCCGCAACGCGGGCCTGATGCGCCTCGCGTTCGATATTGCTTTCCTTTAGATGGCGGACGGACGCGAGCGCCCCCGCCGCCACATGCGGGGGAAGGGCCGTCGTGAATATGAATCCGGATGCGAAGCTGCGCACAAAATCGATGAGCGCCGCCGATCCGGTGATGTAACCGCCGACGCAGCCATAGGCCTTGCCGAGCGTGCCTTCGATGACGGTAAGGCGATGCATCAGCCCTTCGCGCTCGGCGACGCCGCCGCCGCGCGGACCGTAAAGGCCGACCGCGTGCACTTCGTCGAGATAGGTCATGGCGCCGAAGCGATCCGCGACGTCGCAGATCTCTGCAATCGGCGAAATGTCGCCGTCCATGGAATAAACGGATTCAAACGCGATGAGTTTGGGGCGCGCCGGATCAAGCGTTTCAAGGATACGCGTCAGGTCGGCGACGTCATTATGTTTGAAGACGTGGCGCTCCGCGCGACTGTGGCGGATGCCCTCGATCATCGAGGCGTGATTGCCGGCGTCAGAAAGAACGATGCACCCTGGAATGCGCGCCAGAAGCGTGCCGAGCGAGGCCCAATTCGACACATAGCCCGAGGTGAACAAGAGCGCGGCTTCCTTGCCATGCAGATCCGCAAGCTCGCGCTCCAGCAAGACGTGATAGTGATTTGTGCCGGAGATATTCCGTGTGCCCCCCGCGCCAGCGCCGCAGCGGTCGAGCGCTTCGTGCATCGCCGCGATGACCTTCGGGTGCTGGCCCATGCCGAGATAGTCGTTGGAACACCAGACGGTCACTTCCCTTGGGCCGATCGGGCCGTGATTGCCGGCGGCCGGGAAAGCGCCGGCCTTCCGCTCGATGTCGGCGAAGACGCGGTAATTGCCCTCCTTTTTCAGGGCGGCGATTTCGCTTTCGAAGAACGCCTCGAAATCCATCATGGTCTCCTGCGGCCGGATTTAGGTGGCATGGCATGCCCCCTTCGTCCAGCGCCGTTCGCCGAAAAAGTCGCGCGGGCGCGCGTCGCGCGAAGATCGGAAACGCCGGCAAAGTCGTCATTTTCCAAGCAGCGCCCGCCCGCGTCACGGCGTCGCGCCCGCGCCAGCGGGCGGAGAGTTTGGTCAGCGCCGGGAACCGCTGGCGCGACACTGATAATCGTTATCAAATTTGCCGAAGGGCTGCGGCGAGGCGAAGCCTAAGTCCCGGCGGCGCCGCTGACGCGTCCGGTGACCGCGATAACTTCGCGCACCCCGCATGGAGCCCGATCGCCTTAGGCCGTGCCGTAGATCCTGTCGCCAGCGTCGCCAAGGCCGGGGAGGATATAGCCTTTCTCGTTCAGCTGGCGGTCGATCGCCGCGGTGAAGATCGGCACGTCGGGATGCGATTCTTCAAGAGCGGCAACGCCTTCCGGCGCCGCGAGCAGGCACATGAATCGCAAGCGCCGCGCGCCGGCATCCTTAAGGTGCTTCAGTGCGGATACGACGGAATTGCCGGTGGCCAGCATCGGATCGACGACGATAACGTCCCGCTCGCCGATCGCTTCAGGCAGTTTCAGATAATATTGCACCGGCTGCAGCGTCGCGTGATCGCGATAGAGGCCTATATGGCCGACGCGCGCGTCGGGCACGAGGTCCAGCATTCCTTCGAGGAGGCCGTTGCCGGCGCGCAGGATCGACACGAAACACAGCCTCCGCCCTTCGAGCCAGGGGAACTCGCCCTTCTCGAGCGGCGTCTCGATCTCGCGGAAACCAAGTTCGAAGTCCTTCGTCACCTCATAGGCGAGAAGGAAGGAAATTTCACGCAAGGTTCGCCGGAACAGCGCGTTTCCGGTCGACTTTTCGCGCATGAGGGTCAGCTTGTGCTGGACGAGCGGGTGGGTGACTACAGTGATTGACATAAGGTGAGATTGCGTCGCTGCGCGGCTCCCGGCAAGATCGGCGCATGCAGGAAGCAGCATTTGAACGGCCCGGGGTCAGGGCGATCTTCCCCACCCACATCCTCGAAACGCGGATCAAGGACTTCGCCGCGCTGAACGACGGCCTTCGGACGGCGATCGCGGCGCACATGGGCGCCGATCCCGGCATCGCGCGGTCTAATATCGGCGGTTGGCATTCCGACACCGAAATGTTGCAGTGGGCGGGCGCACCGGCGCGGCGCCTGGCGCTTGCGACGTTGCAGCTGTGCGGCGCCTACACCCATGACAAGGGGCTGCGCGGCGAGACGCCGCGCTTCGAGATGGGCCTTGAAATGTGGGCGAATGTCTCGCCGCCGGGCGCCTCGAATCAGGTGCATGCCCATCCCGGCTGCGTGTGGTCGGCGGTTTATTATGTCGATGACGGCGGCGACGCCGACAGCGGCAAGCTCGTGCTGCACGATCCGCGATTCCCGATGAACCGCATGGCGGCTCCCGACCTCGTATTTGCGGCTGACGGCGCCATGGAGGAGATGCGCGTCGAAGTCGCGCCGGAGCCGGGAAAGCTCATCGCCTTTCCGTCATGGTTGATGCACAGCGTGAAGCCGCATCGGGGCGCGCGCGACCGCATCTCGATCGCGCTTAACGTGATGGCGATCCCGGTTAGAAAGCAGCAGCAGGCCGCGCGATGACGATCACCGACTGGGACCGGCGCTTTGCGGAGCTGGCGTTTCTTGAAGCGAAGAAGAGCGCCGATAACGGCGGTCTCCCGATCGGCTCGGCGCTTGCCGCCGGTGAGCGGCTGATCGCGTCAGGACATAATCAGCGCGTCCAGAAGGGCGATCCGATCCTGCATGGCGAGATGGACTGCCTTAGAAACGCCGGCCGCCGGAAAACCTATCGCGGCATGACGCTTTACACCTCATTGTCGCCTTGCCTGATGTGCGCCGGCACGATCGCGCAATTCAAAATTCCGCGCCTCGTCATCAACGACACGGTGAATTTCGGCGGCAATGAAGGCTGGCTGCGCGATAAGGGCGTTGAAGTCATCGATCTTCAGCACACGGACTCGATCGCGCTGATGGCGCGGTTCATCCGCGATCAACCGGCTCTATGGAACGAGGACATCGGCGAATAAGGGCCGCGGCGCCCCCTTCAATTCTTGCTCGACAATACGAACTCATTGCCGTCAGCGTCGAGCATGATCGCAAACACGCCCCATGGCTGTTTCGCGGGCGGGGACTTGAACACGACGCCGCGCTTTGACAATTGCGCATAAGTCGCCTCGACGTCGTCGCAGGCGAGCGCGCCGTTAAACTGCGTGCCGATGCGGTCTTCCTGGCCGTCCATGGTGAAAAGGACCAGGCGCGTTTCGGCCTTGCCGACGCCGATTTCGATCCAGCGCTTGCCGGGCCCCACCGGTTGGTCGGTGATGAGGTCGAAACCGACTTTCTCCGTCCAGAACGCCAGCGCCTTGTCCTGGTCGCGGGTCGGAATGCTGACGAATTTGACGCTGGTGATCATCGCGCATCTCCTATGATCTGACGTCCGGACTTTCTGCGCGCGAAAGCTTGCGAAGCCAACGAGTGCAATGAATACTATAGCAATGAAAAAGATGGCGCCGGCGAGCCTCGACGCCTATGTCACGGACGTGCTGATGCGCGACCTCGTCGGACACGACCGGGCGCCGTCGGCGTTTCTCGTCTGGCTGCACCTCTGGTCGCGTGCGCAGCGTCGCAAAGACGGGGCCGTCGACGCCAGCCTCCAGAAGATCGCCGACGCCACCGGCCTTTCGAAGTCTTCAGTCTCGAAAGCGCTCGCCCATCTGCGGCGCCGTCGCCTGGTTGAGACTGCGAGGACCGGCGAGACGGCGATTCCGACTCATCGCCCTCTGACGCCATGGCGGCGCTGACGCGGCGAAAGGCGGCGGACGGATTTCTTGCATGACAACCATTTCCCGGAAGGCGGTCTTCATTGACATTTAACCCAGCCACGCCCATATGCCTGCCAATGTCTGCGGTCGACACAAGCCGCATGGCGGGGGCGGCGTGAAGCGCTGCGGGGAGAAATCCCGACATTCGAGCCCCTGCCTTCAGATTTGAATCTTTCCCTTACGCCCTGAGTCACGCGGGTCGTTTCCTGAGCCCGGGCCTTGCCCGCGACCGGTCGCGCGAACGCGCGAACGTTTGCCGGTGAAAACCCGCGTTAACACATTGGACCCTTGAACTTGACCACTTTTTCCGACCTGAACCTTGCCGAGCCGATCGCCAAAGCTGTCGCCGCCGAAGGCTATAAATCGCCGACGCCGATCCAGTCGCAAGCGATCCCGCCCGCGCTTGAGGGTCGCGACCTTTTCGGCATCGCTCAGACCGGCACCGGCAAGACCGCGGCGTTCGCGCTGCCGATCCTCGATCGCCTCGCGCGCGACCCCAAGCCGCTGAAGCAGAAATCGGCGCGCGTCCTCGTGCTCGCCCCGACGCGCGAGCTGGCGGCGCAGATCGCCGCCTCCTTCTCCGTCTATGGAAAGACCATCCGGCTCACGGTCGCGACGGTTTTCGGCGGTGTGCCGATCAACCGGCAGATTCGCGATCTCCATCGCGGCGCCGATGTCGTCGTCGCGACGCCTGGCCGGCTCATCGATCTGATCGACCGCAAGGCGATTTCCCTCGGCGCGGTTGAAGTCGTCGTGCTCGACGAAGCTGACCAGATGCTCGACCTCGGCTTCATTCATGCGTTGCGCCAGCTGATGCCGCTCCTTCCCCGTGCGCGCCAGACGATGCTGTTTTCCGCGACGATGCCCAAAGCGATCGAAGCACTGGCGAAAGACTATCAAAACGATCCCGTGCGCGTCGCGGTGACGCCGGTCGCAACGACGGCGGAACGGGTCGCCCAGGTCGCGACCTATGTCCGCCAGTC
>DNZB01000168.1:0-255 GCA_003506635.1 Parvularcula sp. | reverse complement strand
TTCCCTCGGCGCGGTTGAAGTCGCCGTGCTCGACGAAGCTGACCAGATGCTCGACCTCGGCTTCATTCATGCGTTGCGCCAGCTGATGCCGCTCCTTCCCCGCACGCGCCAGACGATGCTGTTTTCGGCGACGATGCCCAAAGCGATCGAAACGCTGGCGAAAGACTATCAGAACGATCCGGTGCGCGTTGCGGTGACGCCGGTCGCAACGACGGCGGAACGGGTCGCCCAGGTCGCGACCTATGTCCGCCAGTC
>DNZB01000279.1:9571-11080 GCA_003506635.1 Parvularcula sp. | reverse complement strand
GGCGAGGTTCATCTCGGGCCGACGGAATTTCGCCTGCTCGACCACCTCATCCAGCATCCAGGCCGCGTCTTCTCGCGCGAGCAGCTGCTGAACGCGGTCTGGGGATCGGATGTCTTCGTCGAAGTACGCACCGTCGACGTTCACGTCGGTCGGCTGCGCAAGGCGCTGACCAAGAATAATGACGCCGATCCGATCCGCACCGTGCGCGCGGCCGGCTATTCGCTCGATCTGTCGTGAACAAGCCGCCGGTCGCCCCGGCGGCTTTTGACGCGCTTTACTGAAATTCTCCTCAGTTCGCCGCGCGGCGCCGGGCGTCGGCGATGATCCGCACCGGCGGCGCCGACGGCCGGTCCGGGCGGCGTTGCGCCGGCTGGAAGGCGATATGCGCGTGATAGGCGCAATAGGGTTTGCCGCTCGGCGCGGACTGCCCGCAAAAATGGAAATCGTCCTTCGCCGGATCGCCGATCGGCCATTTGCACATATTGCCCTTGAGCGTCGCGACAGTCGTCATGTCGCCGCCGGTGAGAACCACAGGCGCCACGAATTCCGGCTCATCAATGATCGTTTCGATCGCCTTGTGCGCGAAGACCGCGGGCGGCGCCGGCTCGGCCGCATATCCCGGCGTATCGCATCCGCGCTGGGGCTTGGCCGGCGCCGCGCGGCCGGAAAGCCCCAGCCGGTGCACCTTGCCGATCACCGCATTGCGGGTCACCCCGCCCATTTTCGAAGCGATCTGGCTGGCGGAAAGCCCTTCCGCCCAGAACTTCTTCAAAAGTTCGACCCGCTCGTCATTCCACGCCATCGCGCCGCTCCCTGTTTGGGTTGGGGGGTCCCGCCAGCCGACCTTCCGGTGAAAGGACCTCGTGAGATAAGACCTTCGATAAGCACAATATGTTGTAGCGCCTCGTATCCGCCCGTCAGCGCACGCAAAATATAGTACCCCAAGGGCTGAAAATTACAACATGGCGCCGGCGCTCAATTTTGCACACAAAATCTGGTAGGATAGGAGACCAGCCCGGGGTCGCCTTGACCCTCGTTCTTTTGCAGCGCACCGAAGATCGCCATGACGCAGACGCTTCATTCCAGTGCGGCCGACAGGCCGGCCGATGAGATTTCGCGCCGCCTCGCCTATGGCGAGCGACGCTTTGGCCGGGTGAACTGGCTTGGCCTTCAGACCCTGCTCGAAAAGGAAGTTCGGCGGTTCCTCAAAGTCTCCTTTCAGACGATCGTCGCGCCGGTCATCTCGACGCTCCTGTTCCTGCTCGTCTTCATGCAGGCGATGGGCGGGCGCGCCGATGTCGGCGGCGTTCCTTATGTCGAGTTTCTGGCGCCGGGCCTCATCATGATGGCGGTGCTGACGAACGCCTTCGCCAATTCGTCGTCCTCGATCATCATCGGCAAGGTGCAAGGCTCGATCGTCGATGTGTTGATGCCGCCCTTGTCGGCGAGCGAACTGACCGTCGCCTTCGTCGCCGGCGCCGCGGCGCGCGGGCTGCTTGTCGGCGCGGT
>DNZB01000279.1:0-9164 GCA_003506635.1 Parvularcula sp. | reverse complement strand
AAGTTCGACCAGCTCGCCGCCGTCACCAATTTCGTCATCACACCGCTGACATTTCTTTCCGGCACGTTTTACGCGATCCGCGCCCTGCCTGAGCCTTTCTTGACCTTCAGCCATTTCAACCCGGTCTTCTATCTCATCGACGGGTTCCGCTACGGCTTCACCGGCGTCGCCGAAGCTCCGCTCGCGCTCGGCGCGGCGGCCTCCCTCGGCGTCACGGCGGCGCTCGGCGCGTGGTCATATCTTCTGCTGAAGTCCGGCTATAAACTGAAAAGCTGAACGATGGCGGATGCGGACGATTTCATCCTGCCGTTTCAGGTCGGCGACGGCGCCGTCCGTGGACGGATCGTTCGCATGGGCGCGGCGGTCGACGCGGTCTTGAAGCCGCATGGGTTTTCCGACGCGGCGTCGGAGCTTGTCGGCGAGGCGCTCGCGCTCGCCGCGCTGATGGGGTCGTCGTTGAAATTCGACGGCAAGCTGATCTTCCAGGCGCAAGGCGACGGCGCGGTCAGAATGCTCGTCGCCGATTACGCGTCAGAGGGCGCGGTGCGCGCGACCGCTTCGGTCAGCGGCGCGCCGGCGGCGCGCGGCCTCGCGGCGCTGATGGGCAAAGGCCATCTCGCGATCACCATCGATCAGGGCCCCGACATGGAGCGCTATCAGGGCGTCACGCCGATCGAAGGCAAGACGCTTGAAGAAGCGGCGGTCGCCTATTTCAGCCAGTCCGAGCAGATCCCGACGGCGGTCAAGCTGGCGGTCGGCAAGGTTTATCGTCCCGGCGGCGGCGAGCAATGGCGCGCAGGCGGCGTCATCGTGCAGTTCATGCCGGGCGAAGGCGGCGCGCGCGAACGCGGCGAGGCGGCGCTGAAATCGCATGCGGACGAGGAAGCCTGGAGCCGGACGAGCGCCTTTCTCAATACGACGCAGGCGGACGAACTCCTTGATCCCCGCCTGACGGCGGAGACCCTGCTTTACCGCCTGTTCCACGAGGACGGCGTACGCGTGTTCGAGGCGCGCGCCCTCGCCGCGCGGTGTTCTTGCAACGCGGAGAAGATCGCGGCGGTGCTGTCGCGCTACGCGCCCGGGGAACTGACCGATCTAGCCGACGACGGGCGCATCAAGGTCAGCTGCGAATTTTGCCGGCGCGATTATTATTTCGACGCAACCGGCGCGGAGGCGACGCCATGAAAAAGGAAAAATTCGAGGAGGAGCTTGATCCGCTCGAATTTGAGCTTGCGAAGCTGCAAGAAACGGTCGCGCGCAAGGGCGCGAAAGTCGCGATCGTCTTTGAAGGGCGCGACGCGGCCGGCAAGGGCGGCGTGATCAAGACGATCCTGCGCCGCATGAACCCGCGCATCTGGCGCGTCGTCGCGCTCCCCAAGCCATCCGACCGCGAGACGACGCAGTGGTATTTCCAGCGTTATGTCGCGCATCTCCCCGCCGCCGGCGAAATCGTTCTGTTCGACCGGTCGTGGTACAATCGCGCGGTCGTCGAGCCGGTGATGGGCTGGTGCTCGCCGTCGCAATATGAAACCTTCATGAAAGAAGTTCCCGAATTCGAGCGCATGCTCGTCGCGTCCGGAACGATCCTCCTCAAATACTGGATCCATGTTTCGGCGGAGGAGCAGGAAAGGCGCTTTCAGGAGCGCGCATCCGACCCGGCGAAGCGCTGGAAGCTGTCGCCGATCGATCTTGAAGGCCGCAAACGCTGGGCGGAGTTTTCAAAATACCGAAACTTGATGCTGGAAGCGACGAACACGGACTATGCGCCGTGGCGATCGATCGACGGCGACGACAAAGAGAAAGCGCGCCTCAATTGCATTCGCTCAATCCTCGATTGCGTCCCTTACGAGTTCAACGAGGAAGCGTTCTCGCCAATTCCCCTGCCGCCGCGCCAGACCGCGGAAGAAGGCGGCTACAAGAAATCGGGGATCGAAAAGCGCCTCTTCGTCAAGGATTACTACAAGGATTGACCGATCGCACGAAGACGCCGTTGCGCCCGGTGCGAAAGACTTCGCGATAGCCTTGCGCGCCGAGCAGCGCTGCTGCGCCGGCGCCCGCATGCGACAGCTCCATGATGACGAAGGCCGGACGAAATCGCTCGCCCGCAGCGGAAAAAAGGCCCCTTAGCGCCGCGCCTTCGCTTCCCTCGATGTCGATCTTCATTGCGTCGATCCTGGCGGCGCCAGCCTCATCGATGATAGCGGCGAGCGTGCGGACCCGGACCTGCCTGTCGCCGTCGCCGGAAACGCGGCTCTCGCCGCGATTGGCCGCGTTGGTGCGGAACGGCGCTGCTTCTTCGCGTTCGCCGGCGGCGCAGTCATGAACGGCGATCTCTCCGGCGGCGCCGGACGCTTCAAGATTGAACCGCAGCCGCGCCAGCATCTCGGGCGACGGCTCCACGCAGATCGCGCGAAAGTCGCGCCCCGCGCCCCGCGCGGCCGAGCGCGCGAACAGCGTGTAGAGACCGGCGTTGGCGCCGACATCAAGGAAGCAAAACGCGCCCTTCCCGTTCGCAATGAACCGGCCGAGCGCGGCGCGTTCTTCAGCTTCCCAGAATTGCGGCGTGATGAACACGCGCTTCTCGCTGATATTGTCATAGGGGTGAAGGCGCGCGCATTCGGTGTCGAAAACCGGCACGTCGAACGCCCGCCCCGACTTGCCGCCGGCGGCGCGCAACAGCAGCGACGCCGCCAGACGCCCCCGGCGCGCATCGCCAAGCCGCGCGGCCGCGCGCCGGAAAAACGCCTGCGCCGGCGTCAGCCCGAAAACGCCGAACGGCGCCGTCATCGCCGGCGCTCGCGCATGACGCGCTCATACATTTTCACATCGCGCATCCAGCGCCCGAAGCCTGACATCATCGAAAAAGCAAATCCGTAAACGCCGCCGCGAAAAAGGCCGTCGAGCAGATAGCGTTTGCCGACATAGAACGGCAGGCCGAAAAAGATGCGCAAGACCAGCATCGGCAGGGGCTTGGCCTCCAGCGCCTCGGCGCGCGTCGACGAATTCCGGTTGAGCTTGTCGATGAGGTGGCGCGCATCCGTGAAGGCGTAATGGAGGATCGGCGCCGTCAGCGCGCCGACCGGCTCGCCTGGGGGGATGTCGAACTGGTCCCACGCTTCGTGATCGGGGGCGCGCACGGCGCGGCGGTCGTATAATTTGCGCCGGATGACGCCGCCAAAGCCAAGCCAGGGCTCGCCGACCGGCGGCGCGATGGCGACGGGCGTCCGGTAAATGCGCGCCGGCGGCGCGCCCGCGGCGAACAGGACCGCGATCTCCGCGGCGAGCGCCGGCGTCACCACTTCGTCCGCGTCAAGATCGAGAAGCCAGTCATGGCGGCACTGATCTTCCGCGAAACGCTTCTGGCGCCCGTTGCCGAGCCAGGCCTGCCGCACGACGCGCGCGCCCGCCGCCTCAGCCAGCGCGACCGTATCGTCCGTCGAGCCGGAATCGACCACGACGACCTCGTCAGCGACGGCGAGCGCCGCCGTCACGACATCGCCGATCATCCGCGCTTCATTCTTTGTACGGATGAAGGCGGAAAGGGGGGCTCGAACAGACATCGGTCAATCCTCTCCCGCCGCGTCAAGCTTCCGCCGCAAATCGCGAGCCGGACGGTAAACAGAAACAGCGCCGCGCTTTCCTTTTGCGAAATAGCCTTTCACCGCGAGATATTCGAGGTCAGCGCGCGCGGTCAGATAACTGACGCCGGCGTCGGCGAGATGTTGCTGAATGGTGATGCTGATCCCCGGCGCCCGGGCGGCGCGGTTGAGCAGCGCCAGCTGTCGGTGATTGAACTGCGCCTTTATGCCGTCACCGGAGAAAAGCCGTTCAAGCGCGGCGACCTCCGATTTCTTCTCCTCGATAAAGACGTAAAGCGCGTCGATCGCCCGCAGGATCATGTCAAGCTGGTGATGGATGAAATAGGTGAGATCGCCTTCGTCCGTCTCCGTTTCGAGAAAGGCCCGGCCATACCGCACCGGCGCTTCCCTGATCTGCTTGCTGATCGAAACATATTCGAGAAGCCAGTAATTCTGCCTCAACACCGCCCAATAGAACAGCGCGCGCGCCGTGCGCCCGTTGCCGTCAACGAAGGGGTGATCATAAGCGAGCACGAAATGCACGATGATCGCGCGGATGACCGGGTGAATGAAAGGGCCCTCTGTCCCGTCATCATTGGCGAAGCGACATAGGGCGTCGGCCCGCGCCGAAAGCTCGGCCGCCGGCGGCGGATCGTGGAGAACCTCGCCCGCTTCGTCGTCGACGACGATTTGGTCGTGCGTGTCGCGGAAGACGCCGGCCTTTTTTGGATCGTCTAGCGTATCGTTCGTGATCAGCCGGTGGACCTCGCAGATCAGGGCCGGCGTCAGCGGCGCGTTCCGTTTCGACTTCAGGAATTCGATCGCGCGATAATTGTTGAGGATCATCCTCTCGCCGATGGTTTTCGGCGCACGATTCTCTCGAATGATTTTTTTCGCCTGATCGCGGGTTGCAACCGCGCCCTCGAAGACGGATGAATTGAACGGCTCCTCGATCAGCGAACTGATGAAAAAGGATTTCGCCTCGCCCTGCGTCGGGGCGGCGCCGTCGATGCGAACGCCGCCGCGCGACCGGCTGTCGATGTCATGCAGCGCGCGTTCGATGACATCGGTCTTTACAAAGAAGAATTTTCGGCCCGCTTTATCCTCGAACGGGGCGTCGATGCGGCGGGCTTCACGCGCGCGCCGCATCAAAATCCAGCTGTCGAGCGTCGAAAGGCCGTCTTCTGCGGGTTTGAAGCGGAACTCCTCCCAGTGAAGATAGCGGCCCTTTTCATCGACGGGCCGCGCGCGCGCGGTGCGGCGGGAAAACTCCGTCAGGGCAAGCGGCCCTGCGGCCTTGGCCGCGGTCAGCATCCGGCCGAATTCGGCCCACAGGTCGGGCGGCGTGGCCGGGATTTTCATTTATAGCCTATAAGAACGAAACCGGATCATCGGTAAAAATCGTAATCCGATCAAAGCTATGTACCTTTTATGTTAGGCTTATCGGTGCAAAAGTCAATCGGTTTTATAGAGCATAAATAAAACGCGTCGTAAGATGCGAAATCCTTTTAATTTCAGAGAGATGGAGTCTTATAGTCCGTGTTGGAGCGATCCGCCCGCTCCGGCGCTCGCGCGCCCGTCACGCCGGACCCGCGGCGCGCGTCGAGCGGGGCGTGTAGCCGACGCGCGCGCCCTGGTCAGCCCTTCTTCTTCGCCGCGATCCAGGCGTCGATGTTCTCTTCAAGGATCGCCAGCGGCACGGGGCCGTATTTCAGGACCTCGTCGTGGAATTCGCGCACGTCGAATTTCCGGCCCAGCTTTTTCTCGGCGCGGGCGCGCAGCTCCTCAATCTTCAGCATGCCGATCTTGTAGGCCGTCGCCTGCCCCGGCATCACGACATAGCGTTCGATCGAACTCTCAGCATCGCCTTCGGCGTTCGGCGTATTTTCGAGAAGCCAGGCGATCGCCTGTTCGCGCGTCCATTTCTTGCGGTGAAGTCCGGTGTCGACGACAAGGCGCCCCGCCCGCCATAGCTCCATCGAGAGGCGGCCGAAGTCCGAATAGGGGTCGGAATAAAAGCCCATCTCCTTACCGATCCATTCCGAATAAAGGCCCCAGCCTTCGGAATAGGCTGTGAATCCGCCGAAGCGGCGGAAGCTCGGCACGTTCTGCAATTCCTGCGCGATCGCGATCTGCATGTGATGGCCGGGAATGCCTTCGTGATAGGCGAGCGCTTCCATCTGGTAGACGGGCATCGCCGCCATTTCATAAAGATTGGCGTAATAGACGCCGGGCCGCGAGCCGTCCGGCGCGGGGCGTTGATAGAAAGCCTTGCCCGCCGACTTTTCGCGGAAGGGCTCGACCCGTTTCACGATCATGTCGGCCTTGGGCTTGGTGATGAATAGCTCGTCAAGGCGCCCGCGCATCGTATCGATCAGCGCCGTCGCCTCGGCGAGGTAGCGCGCCCGGCCTTCCTCCGTATCAGGATAGGTGAAGCGCTTTTCGGGATCGTCCCGCATATAGGCGAAGAACGCTTTCAAATCGCCCTTGAATCCGACTTTTGCGCGAATCGCGTCCATTTCGGCGTGGATGCGCGCCGTCTCGCGAAGGCCGAGCGCGTGGATCTCATCAGCTGTCATGGCGGTGGTCGTCATCCGCTCCAGCTGCGCGTCGTAATAGGCGTCGCCGTCGGGCAGCTTCCACGCGCCGTCATCATTCGACGCCGCCGCCATCTGCCGTTCGAACATGGCGATAAGGTCCAGATAGGCGGGCTTGACCGAGGTCACCAACGCCGCCTCGGCGCGCTTCGTCAGCGCGCGCCTGCCCGCCGCGTCGATGTCGAGCTTGCCGACCTTGTCGTTGAAGTCGGCAAGAATCGCCGAGGGCGCGCCGCTTTTTTCAAAAGGCGCGCCGGCGATGACGTTCCTGGCCGTCTCGATCATTTTCACATAGGACCATTTCGGCGCGTAGATGCCGCGTGCGAACTGGTCTTCGGCGACCTTGCGGTGCGCGTCGAAATTCCCCCTCAGCCCTTCCAGCCGCGCGATATAGGCGTCGGCGTCGGCGAGCGTGTCGATGCGGTGCTGGTTGATGAGAAAAGCCGGCGCGCTCGAATGCGGCGCCCGGAAATGACTGAAGCGATACCAGTGATTGCGGTACTTGCTGAATTTGTCGGCGCGCGCGGCTTCATATTCGAACAGGCGGTAGGATAGCCGGGCGTTCGCGTCGAGCGCGTTCGGGTCGAACTTCGCGCGCATCTCGGCGAGCTTCGCCATCTTAATGCGGTGTTCTTCCTCCGCCGCTGCGTCCGACGGATCGTCCCACTTGTCGTAATTCGTCTTGCGGCCGAGGAAGGTCTGCTGCTCCGGCGAGCGCGCGACTTCCGCTTCCCACGTCTCCTCGAACCAGGCGTTGATCGCCGCGCTCTGATCCTCGGCCGGCGCAGCAGCTGACGGCGCGGGCCGGGCGGCGCCCGAATGGCTGCAAGCGTTGAGCGCCAGCGACGAAGCGGCGAGCGCGAGCAAGAAGGCGTTGCGAGCGGTCATGAGCGTGTTCCCCTGTTTTCCCGGCGCGACCCTAAAGACCGGCGGCGGGCCGGATCAAGCCGCCCGGTCAGTCGAACGCGAAACTGAACGGCGCGGCGAGGCGGCTTTGCTCGTCGATGACGAGACGGCGCTTCGGCGGCGGATAGGCGCGCGCGGCGCAATCGATCCGCTCGCACAGGCGGCAGGTAAGGCCGATCGGCGTCGCGGCGGCGCGTTCGGGATCGAGCCCTTGCGCATAGATGAGCGCGCCTGCGTCCTCGATCCGGCAGCCGAGCGCGACGGCGCGTTCCGCTGACGGCGCGTTGAAGCCGCCGGCGCCGCCTTGCACGGTGCGCGCGATCGAGAAATAGCGCGCGCCGTCGGGCAGAGCGATGATCTGCGTCAGGATGCGGCGCGGCAGGCGAAATGTCTCGTGGATGTTCCACAAGGGGCATGAGCCGCCAAAGCGCGCGAAGGGAAAGACATCGCCCGAATAGCGTTTCGACATGTTGCCGGCGGCGTCGACCCGCACGAAGAAGAACGCAACGCCTTCCGCGCCCGGGCGCTGCATCGTCGTCAGCCGGTGCGCGACCTGCTCAAAACTCGCGCCGAAGCGCCGCCCGATCGCTTCAACGTCGTATTTCAGCGATTTTGCGGCGTTCAGGAACGCTTCATAGGGCATCATGATCGCGGCCGCCGCGTAATTGGCGAGCGCGGCGCGCGACAGGCGCCGGCCGCCGTCCGAGGTGAAGCGCGCCGCGTTGACTGTCTGGTCGAGCGCGCCTTGCAGTTCGATCAGCGACAATTGCAGCGCAAGCTGAAAGACGCGGCTGGCGTTATCGAGGCGTTCCGACAGCGCAAGCTCGCCGGCGTGGCGGTTGAGCCGGCGGTAGGCGCCGGTCATCAACTCGTCCGGAAGGATGCGAACCTTGTAGCGGTGCCGGCCGGCGAACCGGGCGGCCAGCGCATCGATGAGACTTGTTCCGTCTGCGGACAATTCGCCGGCGATGCGCTCCGCCGCCGCGTCGATCGCCGGGAAATGGTTGCGGTTCGCCTGAAGAAAGGCGCGCGCTTCCTCGACCGGGTCCGCGTCCGCCCCGCCGCGCCCGGCCGCCCGCGCCTCGACAAGTTCCGTCTGCGCCGATCGCCAGGCGCGATAGAGCTGGGCGACCGCCTCTCCAAGGACGGGGTTCCCGGCCGCAAGGTCGAAGGCGTCTTCCCGGCTCGCCCCGGCGTTCTTGAAGATCGGATCGGCGAAGGCGCCGGCGAGTTCGCTGAAGAGGGCGTCCGAATCCGCTGTCGCCAGATGCGAAAGGTCGAGACCATAGACGCTCGAAAGGCGAATTAGGATGTCCGCGGAGACCGGGCGCTGGTTCCGCTCGATCAGATTGACATAAGAAGGCGAGATCTGGAGGTCGCCCGCCATCTGCGCCTGAGTGAGGCCCCGATCCCGCCTGAGACGCCTAACCTGCGGGCCAACATAGAGTTTCCGGCGCTGCCGCCCCGCGTCCATGGGCTGAACTCCGCTATTTGACCATCCTTATAGCACTAAATTGACAATACGACAAGATTAACTGTGTCATAATTCACATTGCGACGCGGCATTTCTTCCTTCGCGGGCGCAAAACTGCTCGACTGCTCGTCGCCGGGGCCGCCGCCGGCCGCGCCAGTGAGAGGACAATTCAGTGGTTACATTTGACGACATCATCCCCTACGCGCCGAAGGGCCGGTTTGACGGCATCAAGCGGAATTATTCCGCGGCCGAGGCGCTGCGGCTCCGGGGCTCGATCGACATCGCCTATACGCTCGCCGAACGCGGCGCGAACCGGCTCTGGGAAGCGCTGAAGACCGAACCTTACATCAACGCCCTCGGCGCCCTTTCCGGCAATCAGGCCGTGCAGATGGCGAAGGCGGGCCTCAAGGCGATCTATCTCTCCGGCTGGCAGGTCGCGGGCGATGCGAACACCGCAGGGCAAGTCTATCCCGACCAGTCGCTTTATCCGGCGAATGCGGGGCCCGAACTTGCCAAGCGCATCAACAACGCCTTCCGCCGCGCCGATCAGATCGAACATTCCGAAGGCAAGGTGAAGCGCGACTATTTCCTGCCGATCGTCGCGGACGC
>DNZB01000248.1 GCA_003506635.1 Parvularcula sp. | reverse complement strand
ATCGTCATCCGCCACTCGAAATATGCATCGGACCGCTTCGCTCGGGAAGCGGCGCCCGCGCTGACGCGCTTCGCCGAGTCATCGCCCATGCCCTTCATCAACGGCGTCAAGGCGGCGCGCGAGCAGATCGTCGCCCGCAACGACGAGGATCGCAGCGACTTCCTGAGGAAGCGGGGCTTCTCGAAAGCCGAAACCGCGACCATCATCGAAACCGTCCTCGACGAGGAAGGCCGCCCACCAGCGAGCGTCTTCGACTTTGTTCAGGGCATCACCGCCGTCGCGCGCGGAAAGGCGCATCAGGACGCAAGGCTGGAGATGGAAGGGCGGGCGAAGCAGCTGCTGCGAGCCGCTGCTTGAATGCGCAAACAAAGCTGGCGGGAATCGCGCGAGCACTTCGGGCGAAGTTTTCGCTCCTGGCGATAGCTTGGGCGGCTAGATGGCGATCACGCGCCAAAACTCCACTTAAACGGGGATCACCGGTTCCAGCAGGCATTGGCCGGCCAAATGACTAATCGAATTAGACGCTCTTGAAACTCAAGCGTTCGCGACCATCTCGGGGCGACACCGCCTTTTGTCTGCATACCGCTGCCCGCAGTAAACCATTTTGCGGAGACCTCTCATTTTTTCGAAGAAGCGCCCCAGCGGTCGCCCTTCTTGATGAGATAATGGTGGACGACATAGGGCCACGGTATTGCGATGACGAGAATGATCGCGAGCGAACACTCGAAGATTGTCTGCGCCGTATTGGCGTCGACCTGGTCTGCGCGCCAAAGCGGAAATGCAAAAGCGGCCAGCCAGATCACCTTCCACAATAATTCGAAAAGGAGCGCTGGAAGCATTTGCAGCGGATAGCGCAGTCCGAATGCGGCAAGAACCGACACTGCGCCGAGCATGCTCCAGGCGACACCGGTCATGAGAGGCAGATCAAGCCGATGATCGATGATCATCGGCCATATGAACGCGAACAGTCCGCCCGCCGTGAAGATATAAGCCGCGCGAAGGAGATAGAGACGAAACAACGAAATCTGCGGCATGAGGCGATCTTTCTTGCGGATTGACGGCGAGCGCGGTTCCTACGCCTCAAGGCCCGCCTGTTTGCGCCAGGCGGCTGCGTTGACGCCGACAATCAGAAACCACAGCGTCAACCCTCCCTCGCCAAGGAGCGCCGGCAGTAAAATCGCAATTGAAGCAAACTCAGGCGCGACGAAGTAGAGCATGCTGTTCGTCAGATAGCAGAGGCCCGCAAGACACATCAGGAGACCGAGGAGGCGAGGCATAAATTTTGAGCCAAGCAGCAGGAAGCCGATCGTCAGCGCTCCGCCGCCGAAAAAAAGAAGCGCGATGGTGTACGCATGAGCGTGTAGGCGCAAGAACAGATAAGAAAGCTGCTCCAGCTGCGCCGCGTCAAACGCGGAAAGCGCCGGGCTTGCGCCAAGCACGACAAGGGACGCGAAATGAAAGGCCATCGCCGCCGCCTGGACCGCGCTGCTCGCCAGCACGAAAAAGACCGCGGTCAGCGCGCCTCGCTCGCTCACCGCCTTGAAAAGCTGATAGAGGATCGCCGCGAGCAGCATGTTGAGCAGCAGCGGAATCATGTCGGCGGCGAATGCGAGGCGCATCAATGGCTCGTTCGCCCGGATGGCGGCGGCAGTTGCGTGGGCGTCGCCAGGCGCCAAAAGCCGTTGCCGCACGAAGGCTTCAGCGAAGCCGCCGCCCGAGATCACAATCAAATAGATAAGCCCGGCCAGCCTCGCACTGGACCGCGGCGAAAATTGCTTGCTCAAATCCATCGCCCCTGCGTCGCGCCGCCCGTCATGGATATCTCAGGCCTTATTGCGATGGTTTGGCAATGGCCAAAGGTTGCGCATGCATGACTTTTGGTGACGCCGCACGGCCGCAGACGCAAGGCACCCCAGCAAGCCAGCCTAGAGCGCCAACAATATGGTGGAACGATTCGGCTCTCCGACTGCAATTTCGAAATGAGAATGGCGTGTGGGGGAGGAGGCTGAGGCGTCCGCCTGCGATCCGGCCGAGCAAGCGTCCGCCGCGACGAGAACGCCATGAGGCTGTGCGACGTATGGCTCGAAATGTCACCAGTCATCACAAGATTGATCCGAACAGCGACATTCACCCGGGCTGACAACCGCGCCGCCCACCGTGCATGGATGGACAGAGCGTCAAGGGAGCCTGTCGCATCATGTCAACGGCGGTCAGCGCCCGCGTCGCGGGCTTTGTATTCCTGATCTATATTGCGGCGGGCCTTGCGAGCCTCAGCCTTACCCAAGCAGGCGCCGACAGCGCCGGCGCCGCCGAAAAACTTGCCGGCATGGCGGAGAATGTCACTCGCTTCCGTTACGCCGCATTGCTCGACCTTGCATGCGCTTTCTCGGCGCTCATCCTCGCGGTCACGCTCTTCGCTGTCACCGCCGCCCATGGCGCGACGACGGCTTTGCTGGCCATGGTTTGCCGGCTCGTCGAAGGCGTGCTCATTGCGACATCGCTGCTGGACAGTCTGGGCGTCCTCTGGCTGGCTGCGGGGTCCGATGTCGCAAGCGAGGAGGTCCAAATGTTGGCGTCGCACCTGATGCGGAGCGAGGTCGCGCTGACCTCGATTTTTTTTGCGGCCGGCAGCTTGCTGTTCGCCTGCCTTTTCGTTCGCGGGCGGATTGTTCCAGCGCCGCTTGCCTGGCTGGGAGTTTTCGCCTCGCTCATCCTCCTCGTCGTGCTGCCGCCCCAGCTGGTCGGGTTTCTGAGCGATCCGAGGCTCTCGGCGGCATGGCTGCCCATGCTGCTCTTCGAAGTTCCGCTGGCGCTCTGGCTCATTGTCAAAGGCGCGCCGGACGCGTCCTAGATGCGACGGCGCTCCGCTCTGACCTCTCCGGGATTGCGCCCGGTCCACCGTTTGAAGGCGCGTGAAAACGAGGCGCGGTCGGAAAAACCGACCAAATAAGCGACCTCGTTAATGGAAGCGCGCTCGCCCCGCAGATAATGCAGCGCCATGCGATGACGCAGGTCATCGAGGATTTGTTCGAAGGTCACGCCCTCGTCTCTCAGTCGCCGAAACAGGGTCTGGCGGCTGAACCCCATGGCGCCGGCGATTGTTTCAGCGTTGACGTCGCCCTTGTGCAGCATCGGAAGAATGAGTCCCTCGACGCGCGCGCGGGTCGTGCGGCGATCGTCAAGCTGGCGCAGCAGCAGGTCCGCGCGTTCCGTCAGCACTCCGAAAACATAACGGGGTTGCAGCGCCACGCGCCAGGTCGGCGCCTCCGGGTGCATCCGCATTGCGTTCCAGTCGCTGTCAAAGAACACGTCGCATGCGAAGACGCGCTCATACTCCGCCCGGTAGGAAGGCGCGGGATGCGTGAAATGAACTTCGAGAATATGCGACTGCGGCAAAAATCGGCGGGGTCCGCAGGCGAGACGCGAGAACGTGACTTCTGAAAGCTGAGGGAAATCGTTGGGATTAAGACGTTGGTCAACGATCCAAAGCGCGCCATCGCGAATGACGACGCCAAAACGCTCGCCGGCGCCTTCGACCTCCAGCGCAAGCTGACTGAACCGCTGAAGCTGGGCGAACGCCTCCGCCATGGTTTCAGAGGCGTTCATGATCAATCCGACAATCGACACCTCGGACATGTCGACGCTTTCGCCGTAGTGCAAGGCTAGCGCCGGGTCGCCGCACAAAGCCGACGCATGGCGCATGAGGGCGATATAAATGTCGAACGGCAGCCTGCTGTCGGCATCTTCAAGCGCGCGTTCATCGATCCCCGCAGCGGTTGCGAGCGCGGAGCGGTCCGCGCCGCGACCGACAGCGAAATCGAGCAGCCCGCGCACAAGCCCAGCCGAAGCGGTCAGGTCAGACACTCGCCTTCCACCTTGAAACTTGAGATCACGGCAGTGATACGTTGAATCATAGCGTCCAAATCGATTATCGAGAATGATCAGCCGTCGATCAAGCAATTCGCTGATTTGGGCGTTTGCAGAATAACAGGGGTTAGCGAAATGGAGTCGTTGAGAAGCACGGCGCGGCGCGCTGGAATGTATTATGTTTTGGTCGCCATCCTGACGCCGTTCGTGCTCCTCTATGTGCCCGGCCAGCTTTATGTGGCGGGCGACGCCTCGGCGACAGTCGCCAACATAGCCGCCAACCAGCACCTGTTCGTTGCCTCCATATTGGTCGGGCTCTTTAGCCAGGTTCTGTTTGTTCTGGTCATTCTGGCGCTTTATCGGCTGCTCAAGTCGGTCGATGAGCCGTTGGCGATCGTCATGGCCGCCTTCATCCTGCTGCAGGTCCCGCTTTCCCTGGTTGCGATGAGCAATGAAGTCGCGACGCTGCAATTCATCCGGGATGGCGCGGCGTTTAGTGTCTTCAGCGCGCCCGAACGGGAGACGTTGATCATGTTCATGGTCGGCGTGGACCGGCAAGGCGTCCTCGTATCGCAGTTTTTCTGGGGCCTCTGGCTGCTGCCGCTCGGCATTCTGGTGATCCGGTCGAAATTCTTGCCGTCTTTCCTCGGCCTTTGGCTGATCCTCAACGGCTTGGCCTATATCGCATTAACGGTGATCGGCCTCGTCACGCCTGAACTTCGAGAGCGGGCGTTCACTCTGGCGATACCACTTATGTTCGGGGAGTTGGCGTTGGCGCTGTGGCTCTTGATCGTTGGCATACGCGTGAAAAAGCAGAAGACCGCGGACGCAAATCGATAGCGCTTTTATTTCTCGCTCTGTTGCCGCGCGGGTGATGACGCCACCAACGATGCGATGCTCGCTTCAGACAGGTTCGCTGCCGGGAGTTCTCGGGCATTCGTATCCTCGGCTTCTTTAGGAGGAGTGCCGCCGTTTGCGCCCGCAGCGACAAGAGCGAGAGCCGGTCGGGATTTCCGTGGTAGAGTAGGGATGAAG
>DNZB01000345.1:2368-6992 GCA_003506635.1 Parvularcula sp. | reverse complement strand
ACGATCAGCGCGCCGAGCGTGAACAGCAGGCGCTTTTTCAACTCCTCCGCCTTGGCGAAGGACGAAAGATTGATGTTCTGCGCGAACTGTTCGGCTGCTGATGTCATGGCGGCGTCGGAGGCCTCAATGGTGATCCGGACGGAAAGCGCGCCCGGCTAAGCTGTGAGGAGAAAAGCGGCGGCCCTTCATCTTGCCTGGCGCCGGCGAGGGGCGCCGGCGGTCACCGCGATATGGCGACGCAGCGCCCGGGGCGCAACCTCGCCCTCCCCCTGGTCCTATTTTGCCTTTTTAGGGGCCTTGGAGTCCGACGCCGGCTTCTCCTCGCGCGTTTCGGTCATGGTGACGGCGCCGCCGGCCTTTTCGACCGCAGCGCGCGCGCCGGCCGAAGCGTAGGCGACCTCAATGGAAATTTTCGACTTCAAGGCGCCGACGCCAAGGAGGCGCACGCCGTCGAGCGACCGGCGCAGGACGCCGGCGCCGATAAGCGCCGCGGCGTCGATCTTCTGGCCAGCGTCAAGCGCGCCAGCATCGATCGCCGCCTGGATCTTGCCGATATTGATCTCGGCGTATTTCGCCTGGTTGGGCTTGTTGAAGCCGCGCTTGGGCATGCGCATGTATAGCGGCATCTGCCCGCCTTCGAACTGGCGAATGCCCTTGACCCCTGAACGCGCCTTCTGGCCTTTGACGCCGCGCCCGCCGGTCTTGCCCTTGCCCGAGCCGATGCCGCGCCCGATGCGCATGCGCCCTTTTCTGGCGCCGGGATTGTCGGAAAGTTCGTTGAGTTTCATGTTCGCTTCCTAAAGGACTTGCGACGCGGAGCCCCCCGCGCCTCGCCCAACCAATCGGCCGGTTACTCGACCACTTTCACAAGATGCGGGATCTTGTTGATCATGCCGCGCACGGACGGCGTGTCTTCAAGTTCGCGCACGCGCCCGATCTTGCCGAGACCGAGCCCGACAAGCGTCGCACGCTGTTCCTTCGGCCGGCGCGCGGAGCTGCCGGTCTGCTTGACCTTCAGGGTCTTTTTCGTTTTCGGCGCCATTGATCCGTTCCCTGACTATTACGCCGCGTCGGCGCCGGTCGCCTCGCCGCCGCCGGTGCGGCCCGCGAGAATTTCCGAAACCTTTTTGCCGCGCTTGGCCGCGATCGAGCGCGGGCTCGTCTGCGCCTGAAGCGCGTCGATCGTCGCGCGCACCATGTTGTAGGGGTTAGAAGAGCCGAGCGACTTCGCGACGACGTCCTGAATCCCGAGGGTTTCGAAAACGGCGCGCATCGGGCCGCCCGCGATGATGCCGGTGCCCGGAGGCGCGGCGCGCAGGAACACTTTGCCGGCGCCCCAGCGGCCCGCGGCGTCATGATGGATCGTGCGCCCTTCGCGCAGCGGAATCCTGACGAGGCTGCGCTTGGCTTCCTGCGAGGCCTTGCGGATCGCTTCGGGCACTTCGCGCGCCTTGCCCTTGCCGTAGCCGACGCGGCCCTTCTGATCGCCGACCACGACGAGCGCGGCGAAACCGAAATTCTTGCCGCCCTTCACGACCTTGGCGACGCGATTGATGGCGACGAGCTTGTCGACGAATTCGTCGCGCTCTTCACGCTCCTGCTGACGCCCGCGGCCGCGGTCGCGATCGCGCCCGCCGCGCTCGCGGCGCTGGCCGCGTTCGGGACGTTCGCCGCCGCTATCCTGACTGTCTTCGCGCGCCATTCGTTTCTCCATCAACCCTTAGAAATTGAGACCGCCCTCGCGAGCGGCGTCGGCGAGCGCCTTGATGCGCCCATGAAAGATATAACCGCCGCGGTCGAACACGACGTCCTTTAGACCCGCCTTGATCGCCCGTTCGGCGAGCGCCTTGCCGACCTTGGCGGCGGCCGCCTTGTCGGCGCCTTTGCCGACCTCGGCCTTGAGGGCCGCGTCAAGCGATGAGGCCGAGACGATCGTCTTGCCGGCCGCGTCATCGATGATCTGCGCCGAAATGTTTTTCGACGACCGGAACACCGACAGGCGCGGGCGCCCGTTCGACACGGCCTTCAGCTTAGACCGGTTGCGCTGCGAGCGCTTGTTCTTCTGAACTCTCTTGACGGTCATGACCGGCAATCCTTCGAATTGCGCCTTGGCGCGCGTTACTTCTTCTTGCCTTCCTTGCGGAAGATGAACTCGCCCTCATAGCGGACGCCCTTGCCCTGATAGGGCTCCGGCGGGCGCAGCGCGCGGATCTTCGCGGCGGTTTCGCCGACGAGCTGCTTGTTGACGCCGGAGATGACGATTTCCGTCTGCTTCGGCGTTTCGATCTTGATGCCGGCGGGCGGCGGGAAGTCGATCTCGTGGCTGTAGCCGAGCGCCAGATTGAGGTTCGAACCCTTCATCGCCGCGCGATACCCGACGCCCACAAGCTCGAGCTTTTTCGAGTAGGCCGACGTGACGCCCGTCATCAGGTTGGCGATCATCGTGCGGCTCATGCCCCACTGCGATTTTGCGTCTTTCGACTTGTCGACCGGCGTCACCACGACGCTGTCGCCCTCAAGCGCGACCTTGCAGAGGTCATTGACGACGAATTTGAGCTCGCCCTTCGGTCCCTTGGCGGTGACCGTCTGGCCGTTGACGGAGACCGTGACGCCCTTGGGCGCGGCCACCGGTTTCTTGCCGATACGAGACATCGCTGAGACGCTCCCTAGTAAACCTGGAACAGGACTTCGCCGCCGACATTGGCCGCGCGCGCCGCTGTATCCGACATGACGCCCTTCGGCGTCGAGACGACTGTAATGCCGAGGCCGTTTCTGACCGACGGAAAGTCCGACACCGCGGAGTAAACGCGGCGGCCGGGCTTCGACACCCGCTTGATGTTGGTGATGACCGGCGCGCCTTCAAAATATTTCAGCTCGATCTCGAATTCAGGCTTCGAGCCCTCTTTCTCGACGCGCGCATAACCGCGGATGTACCCTTCATCCGCCAGGACGTCGAGGACGCGGCCGCGCAGCTTCGAGGCCGGCACCGTCAGCGCCGAGTGCCGGCGCAGCTGCGCGTTGCGGATGCGCGTGATCAAATCGCCGATAGGATCGTTGATCGCCATTTGCGTAATCCTCCCTACCAGCTCGCCTTTACGAGGCCGGGGATCTTCCCTTCGGACCCGAGCAGCCTCAACGACAGGCGTGACATCTTCAGCTTGCGGTAAAACCCGCGCGGGCGACCCGTCACCTGGCAGCGATTGCGGATGCGGGTCTTCGACGAATTGCGCGGCAGCTCGGCGAGTTTGATCGCGGCTGCAAAGCGGTCTTCGGCCGGCTTGCCCTGATCCTTGATCAAGGCTTTGAGGCGCGCGCGCTTGGCCGCGAATTTCCTGGCCAGCCTGCGGCGCTTCAAGTCCCGCTCGATCATCGACGTTTTAGCCATTCAGTCCTCCGTTAGACCGGTTTCCGGCGAGCGCCGGACCTTGCCTAGTGTTTCCCTTGTTCGTTCCGGTTATTTGCGGAACGGGAAGTTGAACTCAGCCAGCAGCGCACGCGCTTCGGCGTCCGATTTCGCGGTCGTGCAGACGATGATGTCCATGCCGCGCACCTTTTCGACCTGGTCGTAGTTGATCTCCGGGAACACGAGGTGCTCCTTGAGGCCGAGCGCGAAATTGCCGCGTCCGTCGAAGCTCTTCGGCGAAAGCCCGCGGAAGTCGCGCACGCGCGGCAGCGCGACCGTGACGAGCCGGTCGAGGAATTCGTACATCCGGTCCTTGCGCAGCGTGACCTTGCAGCCGACCGCCATGCCGTCGCGCAGCTTGAAGCTTGCGATCGACTTCTTGGCTTTCGTCACGACGGGCTTTTGCCCGGCGATTTTCATCAGCTCCTCCGCCGCCTGATCGACCGCCTTGCGGTCGTTGACGGCGTCGCCGACGCCCATGTTGATGACGATCTTTTCGATCTTCGGCGTCATCATCACGTTCTTGTAGCCGAACTGCTTCTGCAACGAGGGTTTGACCTTCTCGTTGTAGTGCTTCTTCAGCCGCGGCGTATATTTCTGCGCTTCAGCCATTGATCACCTCGCCCGTGCGGCGCTCGATGCGGACCTTTTTGCCGTCCGCGCCGGTTTTGAAGCCGACGCGCGTGCGCTTGCCGTCCTTGCCGACAAGCGCGACGTTGGAAATGTGGATCGGCGCTTCCTCGCGAACGATGCCGCCGCGCGAGGTCGCGGTCTGCTTCTCGTGCTTCGTCGCGATGTTGACGCCCTTGACGATGACGCGGTCGTCCTTCGGCAGGACTTGCGTCACTTCGGCCTCGGTCCCGCGGTATTTGCCGGCGAGCACGACGACCTTGTCGCCCTTCTTGATCTTGGCGGCCATGACTACAGCACCTCCGGCGCGAGCGAGACGATCTTCATGTGGTTCGCCGCGCGCAGTTCGCGCGTCACGGGCCCGAAAATGCGGGTGCCGACCGGCTCTTTCTGGTTGTTGATGAGAACCGCGGCGTTGCGGTCAAAGCGGATGATCGATCCGTCCTTGCGCTTGATCGCTTTCGCGGTGCGGACGACGACCGCTTTCATCACCTGGCCCTTTTTCACGCGGCCGCGCGGAATCGCCTCCTTTACGGAGACGACGATGATGTCCCCGACGCGCGCATATTTGCGCTTCGAGCCGCCGAGCAC
>DNZB01000345.1:1452-2095 GCA_003506635.1 Parvularcula sp. | reverse complement strand
TGGACGCGCTTGGCGCCCGAGTTGTCGGCGACGTCGAGATTGGTCTGCATCTGGATCATATCGACCCTCCCGGACTTGCGTCCGTCCTCATACCTTGGCGGGCGCGCCCGCCGTTAAACCTTCAGCCCTTCGAACCGGCGCCGATGACTTCCCAGCGCTTCAACTTGGACTTCGGCGCGCATTCTTGAATGCGGACGAGGTCGCCGGTCTTGAATTCGTTCTTCTCGTCATGCGCATGAAAGCGCTTTGACTTCTTGATCGTCTTCAAAAGCACCGGGTGCTTTTCAATCCGCTCGACGCTGACGACGACTGTCTTCGCGCCCTTGTCGCTGACGACCGTTCCTTGAAGAATGCGCTTTGGCATCGCTTTACCGTCCTATTTCGCCGCCAGCGCCTTCTGGCGCAGAACCGTTTTGATGCGCGCGATGTCCTTGCGCACTTCGCCGACCCGCGAGGTCTTTTCAAGCTGGCCCGAGGCCCGCTGGAATCGCAGGTTGAATTGTTCCTTTTTCAGCTGAAGGAGACGATCCTTGAGCTGGTCTTCCGTAAGGTCGCGCGCTTCCGATGCTTTCATGGCCGTGATCCCTTACTCGCCGAGACGCTTCACGATGCGCGTCTTGATCGGCAGCTTCGCCGCGCCGAG